>NZ_MEES01000002.1:0-120605 GCF_001724535.1 Paracoccus sp. SCN 68-21
GCGGTCTGCCCATATCATCCCTCCACCTGTCATGCAGGCAGGGAATCACAGATCAAGCCACAGGGGTATCCTGAATCTGGAAAGCCGCAAAACGCTCTATACCGGCCAACGGCGTAGCGATGTCGTGCGCATGGGACGCCAGCACGTTCGCAAGGATATTTTAGCCATCACCCAGCAGAAGACCGGGCAGGCTGTCCATATCCCGTTACATCCGGATTTGAAGGCGCTGCTTGACAGGCTACCCCTCGATAACCTGTCGTTTCTGATGACCGCGCAGGGGAAGCCGTTCACAGCGCCAGGCTTCACCAACTGGTTCAAGGATATGACGCGTGAAGCCGGGCTGCCCAAGACGCTTTCACCGCATGGGCTGCGCAAAGCGACCTGTCGCCGACTCGCAGAAGCAGGCTGCAGCGCACACGAAATCATGGCCATATCGGGCCATCGATCACTGGCAGAGGTGACGCGCTACACCGTCGCCGCCAGTAGGAAAGACCTCGCAGCGCGGGCAATGCTTGCGCTTGGGAAAAGAGACGACGAAACTGCAACTGTCAAACCCGCCGAAGTGGGTTGACAATTAGTCTCGCAAGCGACTGATAATCAACAGAATTTTTAGGCATATGGCGGAGCGAGAGGGATTCGAACCCTCGAGACGGTTCCCCGCCTACACACTTTCCAGGCGTGCGCCTTCGACCACTCGGCCACCGCTCCGTAGCGCGGGTCTAGCCCGGTGGACGGCGCGGTGCAAGTGGGTCACAGCTTGGAAACGCGCTTTTGCAACTCGGCCAGCTGGCGACGGATCTCGGCCATGTCGCGGGCGTCGTCGGGGGGTGTCGCGGCACTCTCCGCCTCATCAGGCTGCGGACCCAAGGCGCCTGCGGGCCATCCGCCCATCATCGCCTTGAGAAACATCTGCTGCTGGCGCTGCAGCGCGTCAAAGCCCGGCATCTTGGCCATCGGATTGGGCATCGAGGCCATGTTCTCCATCAGCTTGGACTGACCCTCGCGCAGCATCTCGAAGCTGGCGGCCAGAAACTGGGGCACGACGGATTGCGCATTCGTGGTGTAGCTGCGCACCAGGTCGGTCAGCACGTCCAGCGGCAGCACGCTTTCGCCGCGGCTTTCGTGTTCGGCGATGATTTGCAGTAGATACTGCCGCGTCAGGTCGTCACCGGACTTGAGATCCACGATGCGAACCTCTCGGCCGTCGCGGATGAAGCGCGCGATATCCTCGAGCGTCACATAATCGCTGGTCTCGGTATTGTAGAGGCGGCGGCTGGCATAACGCTTGATCAGCAGCGGCGCAGTCGATGCGGCCATCTTGGGGTCCTTGAATGCCTGGTGACCCATGATGAAAGCTGCACCTGCAAAACGCAAAGGAAAAAACCCGGCGCCTCAATGCACAAGGGGGCAGCCGAAGCTGCCCCCAAGAGATCGGTCGTGATAAGGCGATCACTTTTCGGCGGCAGCCGTGGTGGCCTTCTTGACGGCGGCCTGGGTGTCGCGGGTCGCCTTTTCGGCAACCTTCTGCGCATCCGAGGCCATGTCCTTGCCAGCGGTCAGCATCAGATCGACCGTGTCCATCTGGACCTTCTTGGCGACTTCCGCATAGGCGGCCATGTGCTCGGCTGCCATTTCAGCTGCGGCCGAGGCGAAATCGCTCATGGCCTTGGCGTATTCGGACGGGTCCTGCTTGACCGCAGCCAGCTCACCCATGCGCGAGATCGAGTCCTGCGCCCAGCGGGCCGAAATCTCGGTCGAACGCTCGGCGGCGCTCAGCGCGACGCGGGCCAGCTTTTCGCCCATGACGTTCTGCGACTTCATGGCGTCCTGCATCGAGCTGGTGTCGATCGGGAAGTTGGCCATCATGTCCTGCATGGTCTTGGCGAAATCGGGGGTCTTAGCCATATCGTTCACTCCTATCAGTGCAGCGACCGAGAGACGATGGGAACGGGTCGCTGCTCTCCATTCCATGCAGCCAATATGAATGCTGCACCGCAGCATTTCAAGATATTTTTCTGCGATGCAGCATAATTTCTGCGCCCTGCCGCCAGTTCCCCGCCGGCAGGGCGCCGTGACATCAGCCTGCCCGTTCGTGGACATAGCGGCCGGGCGCAGGCTCCAGCCCGTCGCCCGGATCGCGGGCATCCACCATCGGCCCGGCGCGTTCGGCCAGCCAGGCGCCCCAGGTCGGCCACCAGCTGGAGGGCTGGAACGCGGCCGCGTCGCGCCATTCCTGATGCCCCTGGGCAAAGCCGTGATCGCTGAGGTAATGGCCGTATTTCTGACGCGTGGGCGGGTTCACGATGCCCGCGACATGGCCCGATTGCGACAGGATGAAGGTCTTGTCCGCCGACCCCATCTGCGCCACACCCCGCCAGCAGTCCTTCCAGGGGGCGATGTGATCGGCCTCGCAGGCCACCGCGCAGAGCGGCACCGTGACGTCGGACAGATGCAAGCGGTGGCCCAGCACCTCAAACCCGTCGGTGGCGAAGGCGTTCTTCTGGCACAGCCCACGCAGATACTGCATCGCCATGCGCCCCGGCAGGTTGGTGCTGTCTCCGTTCCAGAACAGCAGATCGAACGCGGGCGGCGTCTCGCCCAGCATATAGCTGCGGATGGCGGGTCCCCAGACCAGATCATTGGCGCGCAGAAAGCTCATGGTGCGCGACATCAGCTGCGCGCGCAGCAACCCGTGGCGCTGGACCTCGGCGTCGATGCCGCCGACGAAATCGTCCTGCAGAAAGCTGGTGAACTCTCCCTGATCCGAAAAGTCAGTCAGCGTGGTGAACAGCGTGGCCGAGTTCACCCGCTTGTCGCCGCGCTGTTTCAGCAGCGCCAGCACCAGCGACAGCGTGGTCCCCGCGATGCAATAGCCGACGGTGTTCAGGCGGCTCTGACCGGTCTGCGCCAGCACCTGATCCATCGCGTCCAGATAGGCCTCGGCGTAATCCTCCATGCCGGTGTCCGACATGGCGGCATCGGGGTTCTTCCAGCTGACCACGAACAGGGTGTGGCCCTGATCGACCAGCCAGCGGATCAGGCTGTTCTGGGGTTTCAGATCCAGAATGTAGAACTTGTTGATCCAGGGCGGAAAGATCAGCAGCGGCAGGGCATGGGCCTTGGGCGTGCTGGGGGCATACTGGATCACCTCGAACAGAGGCGCGCGATAGACGACGGTGCCGGGCGCGGTGCCGATATTCTCGCCCACGGTAAAGGCGCGGCGGTCGGCCAGCGACACGATCATCTCTCCGCCATGACTCTCCACGTCACGGACCAGGTTCTCCAGCCCCTTGACCAGGCTCTCGCCCTCGGTCTGGACGGCCTTTTCCAGCGCGTCCGGGTTGGTCGCCAGGAAATTGGTGGGTGCCATCATGTCGATGATCTGCGCGGTCATCCAGTCGACGCGGCGGCGCGCGACCTCATCGGGCAGCTCCAGGCTGTCGGACGCCTCCTTGAGCGCGCGGGCATTGGTCAGGTACTGCCGCTTGATCAGGTTGAAATAGGGGTGGTTCTGCCACAGCGGGTTTGCGAACCGCTTGTCCGACGGGCCGTCATCGGGCGGCGCAACCAGATGGCCGGTCGCCAGCGCCTGCTGGGCGCGGGCATAGTTGGACAGCGTCTGCCCCCAGAACGAGACCTGCGTCTCGATCATCTTGGCGGGATGTTCGGACAGCGTCTTCAGAAAGGCGTTGGCAGCGGTCAGGTACAGGTCCGGCCCCGGCCCCTCGACCCCGGGATTGGGCAGGCTGCGATCGGCCAGGGCCGACATCAGGCGGTGGCCCAGGGTCTCGATCCGCTCGATGTTCTCGGCCAGCTTACGGGCGGGCGGCGGGCTTTCGGACGCGCGCGCCGGGTTGGCGGCATCGGGACCGGCCGATTTGGGCGCAGACCCGGCCTCGGGCGCGGGGGGGGCTGCGGCTTTCGGCTTGCGCGCCACCTTCGGCTTGGCGTTGTCGTCGGGTGTCGCGCTGACCTTCGGCTTGGCGGCGGGCCGGGATCTGGTGGCGGCCTTGGGCTTTGCGGGCGATGCCGTCTTGGCCTCGGACGTCACGACCGCCGGTTCGGCATCCTGCGCCGCTGCCGTGCGGCTGGCGCGCGGCTTTCCGGTTGTTGCCGATTTCGCGCGCGATTTCGCAACATTTTTACCTGTCGCCCCCGGCTGTCTTGCCATGATCCGTAATCCCCCCTAGGAATGACCCATGATAGGCGCAGGGCAGGCAAGGCGTAAACCCGGCTTCTGACCCCGTTCCGGCCCGCCGACCACGCGACTATCATGTGCCGCAGTGCAGCAATTGGTGGAAAACATGCCGGTCAAGGGTATTCGGGGCATCGTGTCCTATGACGCGATGGAGACGATTCGGAACACGAACGAATGGATGGGCGCGACCGCGCGGGCAATCGGGTCCTACCCGGCCTTCGCCCTTGTTCCGCATCCGGGGTTCCGCATGCTGGGGGCCTGGGGCCGCATGACGGAACGCAGTTTCGCCCGCATGGTGATTAAGCCCGATTGGGAGATCCCCCCCATCGCCGGAGAGGACGGGCAGGACCACGTCGTCTATGTCGAACCCGTCATGCGCCGCCCGTTCGGCGACCTGATCCATTTCCGCGTCGCCCGCCGCGACCCCCTGCCCCGCAAGGTGCTGCTGGTGGCGCCCATGTCGGGCCATTACGCGACGCTGATGCGCTCGACCGTGACGTCTTTGCTGAACGATTGCGAGCTGTACGTGACCGACTGGCACAACGCCCGCGACATCCCTGTCAGCGCGGGCAAGTTCGACGTCGAAGATTACACCCGCTATCTGGTGGACTTCATCCGCCACCTGGGCCCGGACGTGAACGTCATTGCGGTCTGCCAGCCTGCGCCGCTGGCCCTGGCCGCGACCGCCATCCTGGCCGAGGATGACCCGGCCGCCCAGCCCCGCACCCTGACCCTGATCGGCGGCCCGGTCGATCCCGACGCCGCCGCGACCGAGGTCACCGATTTCGGCAACCGCATCACCATGGGAGAGCTGGAGCATCTGGCAATCCAGTCGGTGGGCTTCAAGTATCGCGGCGCGGGCCGGATGGTCTATCCGGGGCTTGCACAGCTGTCGTCCTTCATCACGATGAACATGGAGACGCATACCCGCGCCTTCATCGAACAGCTCTATGCCGAGGCCCGTGGTACCGCCAGCGAGGGCGACAAGCACAACAAGTTCTATGACGAATACCTGGCGGTCATGGACATGACGGCCGAGTTCTACCTGTCCACGGTAGAACGCATCTTCAAGAACCTGGAGATCGCCAAGAACCGCTTCAGCGTCGACGGTCGGCCCGTCGACATCGGCAAGATCACCGAGGTCGCCGTGATGACGGTCGAGGGGGCGAATGACGACATCTCTGCCCCTGGCCAATGCGTCGCGGCGCTGGACCTGTGCACGGGCGTGCCGCAATCCAAAAAGGTGCAGCACCTGGAACCCGGCGCGGGCCATTACGGCATCTTTGCGGGCAAGTCCTGGCGCCTCAACATCCGCCCGATGGTGCTGGATTTCATCGACGAGAACGCCGCCCTGCCCGACAGCATCAAGCCGCGGCGCAAGCGCAAGGTCGGCGGCGCCGCTGCCGATTGCGGCGTGAACGATGCGCCCCATTCGGACAACGTGGCGGTCTGAACCCGCCCGCGCCGGGCGCCGGGGAACCTGTCCCGGCGCAGGCTTGTTATGATCCCGAAGGCCGCCTGATGCGGCGCGAAAGGATCACCGATGACCGACCACAATCACCAGTTCTGGAGCCGTCTGGACGACATCAACAGCGGGATGCTGGGCGTGACCAGCGATCCGCGCCTGGTCCCCATGTCGCATTACGCCGACCGCAAGACGGGCGTGCTGTGGTTCATCACCGCCAAGGGCACCGATCTGGCCAACAGCGTGGCGCAGGGCGCGCAGCCCGCGATCCACGTCGTCAGCGATGGCGGTCAGGGCCTTTATGCCCGCATCCACGGTCAGCTGTCGCTGTCCGACAACGCCGCCAAGCTGGACGAGCTGTGGAACGCCGTCGCCTCCAGCTGGTTCGAGGATGGCCGCCAAGACCCCGACGTCCAGTTGCTGCGCCTTGACCTGACCGAGGCCGAGGTCTGGGCGACCGGCGGCAAGGTGTCGTTCCTGTACCAGATCGCGAAATCCAAGATCACCGGCGACAAGCCCGACATGGGCGACCATTACAGCCTGACGTTCTGAACCACGTCCTCGATGGTCGACACGATCATCGAGAGACAGGCGGGCGACGAGAACCGGTGATCGGCCCCCTTCACCAGGGTCAGCCGGATATCGCCGCCCGATGCATGGTCCAGCAGATCATGCGCCCAGCTGACCGGAACATCCGCATCCGCGGTGCCCTGCAGCATCCTGACCGGGAATGGCAGCGCCAGCGGCCGGTCCAGCACCAGCCGCTGGCGCCCGTCCTCGATCAGGCGCAGCGTCGTCAGGATCAGGGGCGCGCCGTATTCGCTCGGCAGGGCGACCTGCCCCTCGCCGTTAAGCTCTGCCCGCTGCTCCTCCGAAAACCCAGCCCAGAACCCACGCTCGGTAAAGTCGGGCGCGGCGGCAATGGTCACCAGACCTGCCACGCGTTCCGGGTGGTCCCGCGCGATCAGCAGGCTGATCCACCCGCCCATCGACGACCCGACCAGCACCTGCGGCCCGTCCGTCAACGCCGCGATGGCCGCCTGTGCGTCCGCGGCCCAATCGCCGATGCAGCCCTCCTCGAACGCGCCGCCGCTTTCGCCATGCCCGGAATAGTCGAACCGCAGAAAGGCGCGCCCCTGCGATGCCGCCCAATCGCGCAGGTGCAGCGCCTTGGACCCCTGCATGTCGGACCGGAACCCGCCCAGAAACACCACGCCCGGGCCCTGCCCGTCCAGCCGCTCATAGGCGATGCGCCGTCCCACATCCGTGGTCAGAAAATCCGTCATTCGCTTACCTCGTCCAATCCCCATGCGACCCAGGCTCCGATCGCCGATGCCACGGCAAAGGCCGCGACCGCCCAAGCGGCGCCCAGCACCGCCAGCCCGGCGGATGCCGCACCCGCCACCAGCAGCACGATCCCCACAACCAGGTTCGACACCGCCGTATAGGCCGCGCGCTGATCCTCGGGGGCCATGTCGACCAGATAGGTGGTCCGCCCCTGCCTGACCCCGTGATAGGCGATCATCAACCCGAACAGAACCACCGCAATGGCTCCCGTTGCCTGCGCCAGCCCCATCGCAGCCAGCACCAGCGCCAGCGCCAGCGCCACGGCCCCCGCCACCCCCGACCAGATCAGCACCCGCCGGGCCGAGCGGTCCGACATCCGCCCCCAGACCCAGGACGACAGCAGCGACGCCAACGCCGAAGCCAGCACCAGGAGGCCCAGCTGCTGATCCCCCTCGCCGGCGGCCGCCAGCACCAGCAGATAGGGCGGCGCCAGCGCCGAGCCGACCAGCAGAGAGCGCGCGACGATGAACCGCGCCAGCTGCCCGTCCTCGCGCACCAGCCTCAGCTGCACCAGGGATTGCGACAGGCTCAGGACCTCCTCGCGCGGCTGCGCCTCCTCGTCCAGCGTCGCAAAGACCGCGCCGGCCGCGATCCAGACCACCCCCGCCAGCGCCACCGCGCCAATGACCAGCACTGCCCGGTCCAGCGGCTGCCACAGCAGCAGGCCCGCAAAGACGATCACTCCGGCCGCGCCCACGCTGCTGGCGAAACCGGTGGCCGCGCCGCGGCGCGACTTGCCCACGGTCTTGCCCAGCACGTCCTTGTAGCTGGCCGAACAGACCGACCGCGCCAGCGCCAGCACCGCCAGCGCCGCGACGATCGCGACCCCCGCCGCAGCCCCCTGCATCGTCAGCGCGATCGCGGCGATGGTCAGCGCCGCCAGTCCCTGCACCACGCTGCCCACCGCCCAGGCCCATTTTCGCCGCGGCAACGCCCCGATGGCGCCCGCGGTGAACAGCTGCGGCAGCAGCGATCCGGCCTCGCGCACCGGGACCAGCAGGCCGATCACGCCCGCCCCCGCGCCCAGATGGGTCAGCAGCCAGGACAGCACCAGTTTCGCATCGACCAGCCCGTCGCCCAGCTTGGACGCCGCCAGGGACATGATATGGCGCAGGAAATTGCGCGGCTCGACCTGGCTCTGGGCGTCGGACAGGCCGCCGTCGCTGGTGGGGTCCTCGACCAGACGCTCGAACAGCTGGTCCTCGAAATCGCTGTGGTGGCTCATGCTGGCTTCCCGTGTGTTGCCGTAATCTTGACTAATCGGGCGGGCACGTCCATGCCTGCCCGACCATAACCCGCAACCGGGCGTTCCGTGGGCGCCAAACCGACGAGGAGGACAGCATGTCCCAGATCACCCTTACCTTTCCCGATGGCAATGCGCGCGAATACCCCGCCGGCGTGACCGCCGCCGAGGTCGCCGAGAGCATCGCGCCCAGCCTTGCGAAACGCGCGATTTCCGCCAGCCTGGACGGCACCCATATCGACCTGGCATGGCCGATCACGGCCAGCGGTCAGATCGCCATCCATTCGATGAAGGACGAGGCGCAGGCGCTGGAGCTGATCCGCCACGATTTCGCCCATGTCATGGCCCGCGCGGTCCAGGCGATCTGGCCCGACGTCAAGGTCACCATCGGCCCGATCCGTGATCACGGCTGGTTCTATGATTTCGACCGGGCGGAACCCTTCACCCCCGACGATCTGGGCGCGATCGAGGCCAAGATGAAGGAGATCATCAACGCCCGCGACCCCGTCCGCACCGAGATCTGGGACCGCGACCGCGCCATCGCCCATTACAAGGCGGCGAACGAGCCCTTCAAGCTGGAGCTGATCGACCGCATCCCCGAGGGACAGGACCTGCGCATGTACTGGCACGGCGACTGGCAGGACCTGTGCCGCGGCCCGCATCTGCAGAACACCGGGCAGCTGCCCGCCGATGCCTTCAAGCTGACCCATATCGCCGGGGCCTATTGGCTGGGCGATGCGACGCGGCCCATGCTGCAGCGCATCTATGGCGTGGCCTTCCGCAACCGCGACGACCTCAAGGCGCATATGACCATGCTGGAGGAGGCCGCCAAGCGCGACCACCGCAAGCTGGGCCGCGAGATGGACCTGTTCCACATGCAGGAGGAGGCGCCGGGACAGATCTTCTGGCACCCGAACGGCTGGAACATCTATACCACGCTTCAGGATTACATGCGCCGCAAGCAGCGCGCCGACGGCTATGTCGAGGTCAACACCCCGCAGGTCGTCAGCCGGAAATTGTGGGAGGAATCAGGGCACTGGGAGAACTATCAAGAAAACATGTTCATCGTCGAGGTCGATGAGGAGCATGCCAAGACCAAGACGATCAACGCCCTGAAGCCAATGAATTGCCCGTGTCACGTGCAGATCTTCAACCATGGCCTGAAATCCTATCGCGACCTGCCGCTGCGCATGGCCGAGTTCGGGTCCTGCAACCGCTATGAGCCCTCAGGCGCGCTGCACGGCATCATGCGGGTGCGCGGGTTCACCCAGGACGACGCCCACATCTTCTGCACCGAGGACCAGATCGAGGCCGAGACCAAGAAGTTCATCGACTTCCTGGCCGGGATCTATGCCAACCTGGGCTTTGACGGCTGGCGGATCAAGCTGTCCACCCGCCCTGAAAAGCGCATCGGGACCGAGGAAAGCTGGGACCGGGCCGAGGCCGCCCTTGGGAACGCCTGCAAGGCCGCAGGTCACGACTATACGATTTTCCCCGGTGAGGGCGCGTTTTACGGGCCAAAGCTGGAATTCGTGCTGACCGACGCGATCGGGCGCGACTGGCAATGCGGCACGCTGCAGGTGGACCCCAACCTGCCTGAACGTCTGGACGCGGAATATGTTGGCCCCGACGGGGCCAAGCACCGGCCCATCATGCTGCACCGCGCCGTCCTGGGCAGCTTTGAGCGTTTTATCGGCATCCTGATCGAGAACAGCGCGGGTAAGCTGCCCTTCTGGCTGGCCCCGCGCCAGGTGGTCGTGGCCTCGATCGTGTCGGATGCCGACGACTATGTGCACCAGGTCGTGGCCGCCCTGCGCGCCAAGGGCATCCGCGCGGAGGCTGACATCCGCAACGAAAAGATCAACTACAAGGTCCGCGAACATTCGGTCGGCCGCGTCCCCGCGATCCTGGCCATCGGCATGAAGGAGGTCGAGGATCGCACCGTCTCTCTGCGCCGTCTGGACGCACAGGGCAGCCGCACCGTGTCCTTGGATCAGGTCGTAGCCGACCTGGCGCTTGAGGCCACGCCCCCGGACCTGCGCTGACCCCTGCCTGCGTCAAATGCGGCCCCCAGGGGCCGCGTTTGATGCTTGCCTTTTGCAACGATTCGGGCATCCTCTCAGTCGCGTGAGCAAAGACTTTCTACCGCCTCCCTCTTGGGCAGCCGGAAGACCGAAAGCGGGCTGCACGACCTGGCGCAATCCTGCGTCGGGATGACTTGAAGGAGAGAACGGTTATGGCAACCGGAACGGTTAAATGGTTCAACGCGACCAAAGGTTTTGGCTTCATCGCGCCCGATGATGGCGGCAAGGACGTGTTCGTGCACATCTCCGCCGTGGAGCGTGCGGGCCTGACCGGCCTGCAGGACAACCAGAAAGTCGAATTCGACCTGCAGTCGGGCCGCGACGGCCGCGCCTCGGCCGCCGATCTGAAACTGCTCTGATCCGCCCGCGCGCGTGATCCGGACGGCCCGTTCGCGCGGGCCGTTTTTTGTTGGACAACAGGCAGGGCGCAGGGATGAACCTGGCGGAACATGTGCTGCGGGCGGGGCTGGATGTCCCGGATGGCCAGGCCCTGGTCGTCATGGGTCATGACGACGCCCAGGTCTGGTCGCATGCCGAACTGCGCCGCGCGGTTCTGGGCACCGCCACGGGCCTGCTGCGTGCAGGCCTGCGCCCGGGTGACCGGTTGCTGATGCGGCTGGCGAACCGTCCGGCCTTTCCGATCGCCTATCTGGGTGCCATCGCCGCAGGCGTGGTCCCGGTGCCGACCTCGGCCCAGCTGACCGCGCCCGAGATCACCCGCATCGCCGCGCGCATCGCACCGGCGGTCATCGTGGCGGGCGCGGGCGTGCCCCTGCCCGACCATCCCGCACCCGTCCTGACCGAGGCCGATCTGGACGGCTTTGCCACGATGCCGCCCGCGGAGTTTGCCCAGGGTGCCGCGGACCGGCTGGCCTATATCGTCTTCACCTCGGGCAGTTCCGGTCAGCCGCGGGCGGTCATGCACGCCCATCGCGCGATCCTGGCGCGGCAGGCCATGATGCAGGGCTGGTACGGGCTGCGCCCCGACGACAGGCTGCTGCATGCGGGGGCGTTCAACTGGACCTTTACCCTGGGCACCGGGCTGCTGGACCCCTGGACCCTGGGCGCCACCGCCCTGATCCCGGCCCCTGGCACGCCCATCGAACAGATCCCGGCGCTGGCCGCCCGCCACGGCGCCACCATCCTGGCCGGGGCGCCCGGCATCTTTCGCCGCCTGCTGCGCGCCGACTGGCCGCCCATCGCCACCCTGCGCCATGCCCTGGCCGCCGGGGAACGGCTGGACCCCGCCCTGCGCGCCGCATGGACCGCCCGCACCGGCACCGACATCCACGAGGCGATGGGCGCGTCCGAGATCTCGACCTTCCTGTCAGGCAGCCCCGACCGCCCGGCGCCGCCCGGCACTGCCGGATATCCGCAGCCGGGCCGCCATGTCGCGGTCCTGGACACCGACGGCCCCGGCCAGCCCGGGCCGCTGGCGGTGCGGGCCGATGATCCGGGGCTGTTCCTGGGCTATCTGGACGATCCGGCGGCCACCCAGGCCTGCTTTCGCGACGGCTGGTTCCTGACCGGCGATCTGGCCCAGGCCGCCCCCGATGGCGCCGTCACCCTGCTGGGCCGTGCCGATGACATCATGAACGCCGGCGGCTTTCGCGTTGCCCCGCCCGAGATCGAGGATCACCTGTCCACCCATCCCGATGCGGGCGACGTGGCGGTGGCGGAACTGCCCATCGCGCCGGGCGTCAGCATCGTCGCGGCCTTCTGGACCGGCCCCGCGACGCCCGAGCAGATGCAGGCTCTGGCCCAGGACGGCCTGGCCCGCTACAAGCAGCCGCGCGCGTGGATCCCGTTGGACGCGCTGCCGCGCACGCCTACCGGCAAGATCAACCGCCGCGCCCTGCGCGCGGCGCATCGCAAGGACCTGGAATGACCCGCCTGGACATCTTCGCCGATCCCGTCTGCCCCTGGTGCCTGATCGGCAAGGTCGAGCTGGACCGCGCGCTGGAAAGCCGCCCCGACCATCCCTTTGCCATCACCTGGCACCCGTTCCGCCTGAACCCCACCATGCCGCCCCAGGGCATGGACCGCGTGGCCCATCTGCGCGCCAAGCTGGGCGACCGTGCCGCCGACGCCGCCAGCGCCCTGGCCGAACGCGCCGCGGCCCTGGGTCTGACGCTGAACCCTTCGCCGCGCGAACCCGACACGACCGATGCCCACCGCCTGATGCACTGGGCCGGGCTGGAGGGCGCGCAGACCCGCGTGATGTCGGCCCTGCTGCGCGCCCATTGGCAAGAGGCCGAGGACATCAGCGACCATGCCGTGCTGGCCCGCATCGCCAAGGGTGCCGGCATGGACCCCGCGCTGGCCACCCGCCTGCTGGCCTCGGATGCCGATCGCGACGAGGTCGCGGAGCGCGAAGCGCATGCCCGCGGGCGGGGCATCACCTCGGTCCCGACCTTCATCGTGGCCGATGCCCATGCCGTCAGCGGTGCGCAGCCTGCGACGCTGTGGCAGCAGGTCATCGACGAGATCATGGCTGCCTCCCGCCCCCATTGACTTGCAGACTCTGCAAATCACGCCTATCTGGGGGGTCAGAACCGATTGGTGATCCCCATGTCCGACCTTGCCCACCCGGCGACTGCGCAGGCCCGCCGCCTGCCCTTGCCCGAATTCATCGCGATGCTGGCGTTCCTGTTTGCCACGATCGCGTTTTCGATCGACGCAATGCTGCCCGCGCTGCCCGACATCGCGGCCGACCTGACCCCCGACAACGTCAATCGCGCCCAGCTGATCCTGACCACCTTCGTGGCCGGGATGGGGCTGGGCACGCTGTTCGCGGGCCCCATCTCGGACGCGCTCGGCCGCAAGCGGACGATCACCATCGGCTTTGGCATCTATATCGCCGCGACCGTCGCCGCGCTCTATGCCAATTCGCTGGAGTTCCTGCTGATCGCCCGCTTCGTGCAGGGCCTGGGCGCCGCAGCCCCCCGCATCGTGGGCCTGGCTCTGGTCCGCGACCTCTATGAGGGCCGCGAGATGGCGCGCATCAGCAGCTTCGTGATGATGATCTTCATCATGATCCCCGCCGTGGCGCCGACGCTTGGGGCGGGGATCATCGCGATCTCGGACTGGCACGGGGTGTTTCTGGCCTTCATCGTTTTCGCCGTCGTGGGGGCACTCTGGCTGAACATCCGCCAGGCCGAGACGCTGCCCCCCGCCGCCCGCCGCCCCCTGCGCGTCGGCACGCTCTATGCCGCCGCCCGCGAGGTGCTCACCGACCGCCAGGTGATGCTGACCACGCTGATCCTGACCCTGGGCTTCGGTCAGATGTTCGGCCTGCTGTCCTCGGCCCAGCAGCTCTTCGGCGAGACCTATGGCAAGGGAGAGAACTTCCACCTCTGGTTCGCCGCAATGGCGCTGCTGTCGGGGTCGGGCACCATCCTGAACGCGACCTTCGTGATGCGGTTCGGCATGCGGCGGATCGCGAAATGGGCCTACATCATGCAGACCGTGGTGTCCGGCGTGGCGCTGGTGCTGATCCTCAGCGGCGTGCTGCCCGATGCGCTGCAATTCCCGCTGTTCTTCTTCTGGGCGGTCAGCGTGTTCTTCATGGCGGGGGTCACCTTCGGCAACCTGAACGCGCTGGCGCTGCAGCGCATGGGCCATATCGCGGGCATGGTGGCCTCGATCGTGGCGGCCATCTCGACGCTGGCGGCGGTGATGATCGCGGCGCCGGTCGGTCTGCTCTATGACGGGACCGCGATCCCGGCGATCACGGCGACGCTGATCTGCTCGGCGCTGGCGTGGGTCCTGATGCGCCGCCTGACGGACTGACGCCCGCGCCGACAGGGCCACGCCGCGGGGGGTCCGGGGGGCGCGAAGCCCCCCGGCCGTCGCGGGACGCAGATCAGGCGGCGACGCCCTCGGGCGCCCGCGCCCCGGTCATGTAGGACACCGCATCCGACATCGAATGCTCCTTGGGGTCGATGACGCACAGCCGCTTGCCAAGACGGTGGATGTGGATGCGGTCGGCCACCTCGAAGACATGCGGCATGTTGTGGCTGATCAGCACGATGGGAATGCCCCGCGACCGCACATCCTGGATCAGGTCCAGCACGCGGCGGCTTTCCTTGACGCCCAAAGCGGCGGTCGGCTCGTCCAGGATGATCACCCGGCTGCCGAATGCCGCCGCGCGGGCCACGGCCACGCCCTGGCGCTGACCGCCCGACAGGGTCTCGACCGGCTGGCTGATGTTCTGGATGGTCATCAGCCCCAGCTCGGTCAGCTTGGCGCGGGCGAAATCGTCCATCGCCTGCTTGTCCAGCATGCCCAGCCACTTGCCCATGAAGCCCGGCTTCCTGATCTCGCGGCCCATGAACATGTTGTCCGAGATCGACAGGGCGGGCGACAAGGCCAGCGTCTG
This sequence comes from Paracoccus sp. SCN 68-21, assembly GCF_001724535.1. Taxonomy (NCBI): domain Bacteria; kingdom Pseudomonadati; phylum Pseudomonadota; class Alphaproteobacteria; order Rhodobacterales; family Paracoccaceae; genus Paracoccus; species Paracoccus sp. SCN 68-21. The sequence goes on from NZ_MEES01000002.1 coordinate 14,719, forward strand.
ATAGACCGTCTCGATCCCCATCTTGCGGGCATCCAGCGTGCTGTCAAAGCTGACCGGCTTGCCGTCCAGGCGGATCTCTCCCTCATCGGGCTTGACCGCGCCGGAAATGGCCTTGATCAGGCTGGACTTGCCGGCGCCGTTGTCGCCGATGACGGCCAGAATCTCGCCGGGGTACAGGTCGAAATCGGCATGGTCCATGGCGGTCACGCGGCCATAGCGCTTGACCAGGTTGCGCGCGGACAAAAGCGGTTCGGTCATGACGACACCTTTCTGATCCATTGGTCGACGGCGACGGCAAAGATGATCAGCCAGCCGGTCGCGAACAGCTGCCACAGCACATCCACCCCCGCCAGCCGCAGGCCGGAATTGAACACGCCCACGATCAGCGCCCCGATCAGCGGCCCCAGGATCGACCCGCGCCCCCCGAACAGAGAGATGCCGCCGATGACCACCGCCGTGATCGATTCCAGATTGGCCTCGAAGAAAGAGGTCGGGCTGATCGAGCCCACCCGCCCGATCGAGGACCAAGCCGCCAGGCCGCAGATCAGGCCCGCCACGACATAGACCGACAGCAGCACGCGCTTGGTCTGGATGCCCGCCAGGGCCGCCGATTCCGGATCGTCGCCCACCGCATAGACGCGCCGACCCCAGGCCGTCTTGTACAGCGCGTAATACAGCACCGCGAACACGACCAGCATCAGCACGACCCCATAGGTCAGCACAGCGCCGCCGATCTCGAGCCGGGTGCCAAAGAATTTCAGCAGCGGCGCCTCGGCATCCAGGGTCTGGCTGCGGATCGTCTCGCGGCCCGACAGGTAATAGTTCAGCGCCAGGAACACGTTCCATGTGCCAAGCGTGGTGATGAAGGGCGGCAGCTTCAGCCGCGTGACCAGGAACCCGTTCAGCGCCCCGGTGGCCGCCCCGCAGGCCAGGCCCACGAAGATGGCGATGGGCACGGGCACGCCGAAATTGATGGCCAGCTGGCCCATCACGACCGAGATCAGCACCATGACGGCACCGACCGACAGATCGATCCCCGCGGTCAGGATCACCAGCGACTGCGCCGCCGCCAGCGTGCCCACCACCGCCACCTGCTGCAGCACCAGCGACAGGTTGAAGGCCGAGAAGAAGTTCGGAGAGATCAGCCCGAAGGCGATCAGCGACAGGACCAGCACGATGACCGGAACCATGGTGGGATACTGGTGCAGGAAATGCTGCACCCGGTCCAGCGTGCTGCGATGACGGTGGTCGAACTGGGCGACCGTATCGCTGGCATTGCGCGGGACCACGGGATCGGGGGTGTCGGACATCGGACTCTCCGTGGGTATGGCAAAGGGCACGATGGCGGGATGTCCCGCCATCGGCCGTTCAGCATGGGGCAGGTGGGGGCATCAGCCCCAGCAGCGCTCCAGCCCTTCGGCGACGCTGATCGATTCGACGCCCTCGGCCGGGCTGTCGGTGACCAGGTTCACGCCGGTATTGGTGAAATCCAGGCCCTCGGTGGTCTCGGGCTTGGTGCCGTCGGCGGCGAATGCCGCGATCGCCTCGATGCCCATGGACGCCATCAGCAGCGGGTATTGCTGCGCGGTGGCACCGATCACGCCCTCCTGGACGTTCTGCACGCCCGGGCAGCCGCCATCGACGGACACGATCATCACGTTCTCTTCCATGCCAAAGGATTTCAGCGCCTCATAGGCACCGGCGGCGGCGGGTTCGTTGATCGTATAGACCAGGTTGATACCGGAATCGCGCTGCAGCAGGGCCTCCATCGCCTGACGGCCGCCCTCCTCGTTGCCCGAGGTGACGTCATGGCCGACAATGCGGGCATCGTCCTCGTCGCCGATGACGTTCTCGTCCTTCACGTCGATGCCAAAGCCCGCTAGGAAGCCCTGGTCGCGCAGCACGTCCACGGACGGCGCGCTGGCCGACAGGTCCAGCATGGCGATCTTGGCGTCGGCCGCCGCGTCGCCCATCTGGGCCGCGGCCCATGCGCCGATCAGGCGGCCGGCCTCGCGGTTGTCGGTGGCGAAGGTCGCGTCAGCCGCGTCGATCGGGTCCAGCGGCGTGTCCAGCGCGATGACCAGGATGCCGGCCTCACGCGCCTGGCCCAGGGAATCGGTGATGGCCTTGGTGTCGGAGGCGGCGATCAGGATGCCCTTGACGCCCGCCGCGATGCAGCTTTCAACAGCCTGCTGCTGGGTTTCGTGGTCGCCATCGATCTTGCCGGCAAAGGTCATCAGCTCGATGCCCAGTTCATTGGCCTTGGCGGTGGCGCCTTCCTTCATCTTCACGAAGAACGGGTTGATGTCCGTCTTGGTGATCAGGCAGGCCTTGGTGGCCTCTTGGGCCTGGGCGAACCCTGCGGACAGGGCAAGGGCGGACACCGCGACGGATGCGCGGAAAACGGTCTTGATGGTCACTTTACTAACTCCTCCAGCACGACGGTTCCTCGGCCGTCTTGCATTCACAAAGCACCAGAAGAATCGACTTGTCAATAAATCAATCATGTTGATTAATGCATTTCAGGAGGACGGACCCATGCCCCTTGATCGTGACGGCCCCGGCGCGCTCAGCCGGAACGAACGGCTGATCCTGTCGCTGATCCGCAAGCGGGGGCCGATGCCGCGTGCCGCGCTGGTCCAGCTGATGGACCTGTCGGCCCAGTCCATCACGAACCTGACGCGCAAGCTAATGCAGGCGGGCTATCTGGATGCGGGCGCGGTGGTGCGCGGCAAGGTCGGCCAGCCCTCGACGCCCCTGGCGCTGGCGCCGGACGGGGCGCTGTTCCTGGGCCTCAAGATCGGGCGCAGGCTGGCGGAACTGGCGCTGGTCGATTTCGCGGGCCGGGTCCGCATGCACCGCCAGGAGGTCCACAGCCACCCCCGCCCCGACCGCGTGATGGCCTTTGCCCGCCAGGGGCTGGAGACGATGCTGGCCACACTGTCGCCCGCCGAACGCGCCCGCATCACCGGGCTGGGCATCGCCACGCCCTATCGCCTGTGGGACTGGGGCCATGAGATGTCCGACTGGCTGGACCTGGACCTGCGCCACGAACTGGCGCGCGGCCTGCCCTTTCCGGTGTTTCTGGACAATGACGGCACGACCGCCTGCGGGGCCGAGCTGATCTTTGGCCGCAACGACCTGCCGCGTGATTTCATCCATATCTACATCGCGCATTTCGCGGGGGGCGGCATCGTGCTGGACGGAGCGCTGCGCCACGGGCCGACCCGCAATGCCGGGGCGCTCGGCTCTATGCCCATCCCCTCGGTCGGTCCGGGGGGCGGGCAGCTGCTGGACCAGGCCTCGGTCTCGGCGCTGGAGACGCGGATCGGGCGGTCGCTGCCGCCCGACGATTCGGGATGGGACGTGCCCCCCGCGGTCGAGGCGGACTGGGCCGATCAGGCGGGCCGCGCCCTGGCCTTCGCGGCGATGTCGGCGGTGGCGCTGGTCGATCTGCCGCTGGTGGTGATCGACGGCGCGGTGCCGCCCGCGACCCGCGCCCGCCTGGCGCAGGCCATGCGCGGCGCGCTGCAGGCGATGCCCGCCGCGGGCATCGACCGCCCGCAAGTGATCGAGGGCACATTGGGCCGCAGCGCCCGCATTCTGGGGGCCGCGGGCCTGCCCTTGTCGCATTTCTTCCAGCCCGACGGAGCGCTGGACTAGGGCGATTGCGGTTGACACCGGGGCCTGCGCGTCTATACGGCACGCTTCGTTGGTGTTGGTGGACCCCGCAAGGGGAACCCTGTCAGGCCACGGTTCGCAAGAGCCTTGGCCAGAGGACAACGCCCTTCGCAACCTGTTGAAGGAGATCAGCCGTGACCAAACGCACGTCTGCCAAGTACAAGCTCGACCGCCGCATGGGCGAGAACATCTGGGGCCGCGCCAAGTCGCCCGTCAACCGTCGTGAATACGGCCCCGGCCAGCACGGCCAGCGCCGCAAGAACAAGCTGTCGGACTTCGGCACCCAGCTGCGCGCCAAGCAGAAGCTCAAGGGCTACTATGGCGACCTGACCGAAAAGCAGTTCCGCCGCATCTATGCCGAAGCCGAGCGGATCCGCGGCGACACCGGCGAGAACCTGGTGGGCCTGCTGGAGCGTCGCCTGGACGCGATCGTGTATCGCGCCAAGTTCGTGGCGACCATCTGGGCCGCCCGCCAGTTCGTCAACCACGGCCACATCCAGGTCAACGGTCAGCGCGTGAACATCGCGTCCTACCGCGTCAAGGAAGGCGATGTCATCTCGATCCGCGAGCGCTCGCGCCAGCTGGCCATCGTGCTGGAAGCCGTCGCCCTGACCGAGCGTGACGTCCCGGATTACCTGGAAGTCGACCACAACAAGATGACCGCGACCTTCGTGCGCACCCCGGCTCTGGGCGACATTCCCTATGCCGTGCAGATGGAACCGAACCTGGTCGTCGAATTCTACGCCAAGAACTGATCGCCGCCGGGACCTGTGCCCGAAGCGACATCACAGGGGGGCCGCATCTTCGGATGCGGCCCTTTTGCGTCCCGCCACGGCGGGGGGCAAGCCCCCCGCACTCCCCGGCGTCGCGCGGGCCGGATGGCGGCGCGGCGGTTTGGGGGCTTTTCTAACGCCGATGGCGCGACTAGACGGGGTTCGACACAAGGATGGACCCCATGACCCAGACACCCGTGCAGCCCGGCATCATGGACATCGCGCTCTACGTCAGCGGCGAAAGCACGCTGGCGGGCCGCGCCGACGTGCTGAAGCTGTCGTCGAACGAGAACCCGCTTGGCCCCAGCCCCGCAGCGCAAGAGGCGTTCCGCCGCGCGGCGGGCGATCTGCACCGCTATCCGGCGACGGACCACGCGGGCCTGCGCACAGCCATCGGGCAGGTGCACGGCCTGGACCCCGACCGCATCATCTGCGGCGTGGGATCGGACGAGGTGCTGCAATTCGTCGTCCAGGCCTTTGCCGGTCCGGGGGATGAGGTGATCACCACCCAGCACGGCTTTTCCATGTATCCGATCCTGGCGCGCATGGTCGGCGCCACCCCGGTCACCGTGCCGGAGGATACCCGCCGCGTCGATGTGGACGCGATTCTAGCGGCGGTCACCGAGCGCACGCGGGTCGTGTTCATCGCCAACCCCGCCAACCCCACCGGCACCATGCTGGGCGCGGACCAGCTGCAACGGCTGATCGACGGGCTGCCGCCGCAGGTGCTGTTCGTCCATGACGGGGCCTATACGGAATTCGCGGAGGGGTTCGACGGCGGCGCGTCGCTGGTCGACCGGCATCCGAACGTGATCATGACGCGCACCTTTTCCAAGGCCTACGGGCTGGGGGGGCTGCGCGTGGGCTGGGGCTATGCCGCGCGGGAGGTCATCGACGTGCTGAACCGCATCCGCCAGCCCTTCAACCTCTCCGACGCCCAGATGGACGCGGCCCGCGCCGCCGTGTTGGACCGCGATTTCACCACCCGCTGCATCGACCTGAACGCGCAGATGCGCGACCGGATGCGGCAATCGCTGATCCAGATGGGCATCGGCTGCGACGAAAGCCACGCCAATTTCGTGCTGGCCCGGTTCGACGGCCCCGACACCGCCGCTGCCGCCGATGCGGCGCTGCGGGCGGACGGCATCCTGGTGCGGCGCGTGGGCGGATACGGCCTGCCCGAGGCGCTGCGCATCACCGTCGGCGATGAGGATGCCGTGACGCGGGTGCTGGATTGCCTGGGACGGTTCATGCAGGGGCGCGCGCAATGACGCAGGTCTATGACAAGGTCGCGCTGATCGGCCTGGGCCTGATCGCGGGGTCTATGGCCCATGCGATGCGGGAGGGCGGCCTGGCGGGCCGCATCACCGGCTATGCCCGCAGCGCCGAGACCCGCGACACCGCGCGCGAGATTGGTCTGTGCGAGGTCTGCGACACCGCCGCACTGGCCGTGGACGGTGCCGATCTGGTCGTGCTGGCCGTGCCCGTCGGCGCCATGGCCGACGTCATGGCCGAGATCGCGCCCCACCTGGCCCCCGGGGCCACGATCACCGATGTCGGCTCTGTCAAGCAGTCAGTGATCGACGCGGTCGCCCCCAGCCTGCCCGCCGGCGTGCATTTCATCCCCGGCCATCCGCTGGCCGGGACCGAACATTCCGGGCCGCGCGCGGGTTTTGCCAGCCTGTTCCGCAATCGCTGGTGGCTGCTGACGCCGCTGCCCGACACCGACCCGGACGCGCTGGCCCGCCTGGACCGGCTGATCACCGCGATGGGTGCCAAGACCGACCGGATGGACGCCGCCCATCACGACCTGGTCCTGGCCGTGACCAGCCATGCGCCGCATCTGATCGCCTATACGATGGTCGGGGTGGCCGACCACCTGCGCCGGGTGTCCGGCGAGGAGGTGATCCAGTATTCCGCCGCCGGTTTCCGCGATTTCACCCGGATCGCGGCCAGCGACCCGACCATGTGGCGCGACGTGTTCCTGCATAACAAGGAGGCGACGCTGGACATCCTGGGCCGCTTTACCGAGGAGCTGTTCGTGCTGCAGCGCGCCATCCGCATGGGCGACGGCCAGCAGCTGCACGACTATTTCACCCGGACCCGCGCGATCCGTCGCGGCATCATCGAGGCCGGTCAGGACACCGAGGCGCCCGATTTCGGCCGCACCCCCGGCGCCCGGCCCGCAGGCTAGATCGCGGGCGCGGGTCCGATCGGCACCCCGCCCAGGATCAGCTGGCCGTTGCGCATGATGATGGGCAGGCGCAGCTCTCCCTCCGCGGGGCCGGGGAAATCGGGGCCGGGCAGCGTGTCGTCCAGATCGGCGCGCGACAGCTGCGACAGGCCCGCGCGCAGGAGCAGTTGGCCCTGCGGCGGGATCAGGCCCAGCCCCACCGCCATTCCGATCATCGCATCCGCATCGGCGGAATAGAGCGCGACCTGACCCTCGGCCCGGCCCTGGGCGTCGCGGGACAGGCGGCCGATGATGCGCAGGCCGATCTGGCCCGCCTGCAGGGCCAGCCCCTCGGTCTGCCAGCCGACGATCTGGGGCACCTGATCGCCTGTGACCGAGGGCGTGCCGTCCAGCCAGATCCGCACAGGTCCCTGCGCGCCCACCGGCCCTGGCAGCGGCCCGGGATCCAGCCCCAAACGCGCCAGACCCCCGACATCCAGCCCCTCCAGCGACAGATCGACCCCATAGGCCGCGCGTGCCGGGCGCGGCGCATCGGCGCCCAACGGCACCATCCGCGCCTGCACCGACAGCGCATCCGCCAGCGGCTGCCCGTCCAGCGTCACGTCCTGCGCCTGCAGGTCCAGCCGGTCGGGCGCCATGCGGTTCAGCGGCGCCAGCGACAGGCTGGCCACCGGGGCCGACAGGCCCAGCTGCATCACCTGGCCGCCCTGCATCACCTGCGCCTGATCGGGCAGGTCCAGCTGCGCGGTCAGCGGCGCCAGGGGCGACAGCCAGGCGCGCATCCAGGGCAGCGCGACCCCAAAGGCCGGGTCGCTGAAGCGCAGATCCGTCAGCGCGACCCCGATCTGGCGCGGATCGCGCAGCGCCGTGACCGAGGCCGCCTCCAGCGCCGGGTCGGTGGCGACCCATGCCGCCACCCGGTCGCGGGCCAGCGTCTCGACCCCCAGCCAGCCGCCCACCACGATTGCCGCCACCAGCCCCGTTCCGATTACCGCGCCGCGCATGTCCGTGTTGCCCTTTTTTCCGACCCCGTGTCGTCCTACCTTGTGCCCCGAAAGGATGGACAATGGAACGCATCGATTGGGTCTTTGGCTATGGATCGCTGATCTGGGACCCGGGCTTTGATCCGCAGGAGGCCGTGCGCGCCGATCTGGCCGGCTATGCCCGCAGCTTCTGCCTGCGATCCATCCAGCATCGCGGCACCGAGGCCCTGCCGGGGCTGGTCCTGGGCCTGGACCCGCAGGAGGGCGCGCTGTGCCGGGGTCTGGCGCTGCGCATCCGGCCCCGCGATCATGACCGCGTTCTGGCCGACCTGCGCGCGCGCGAGCTGGTCACCGATGCCTATCGCGAGGCGATCCTGCCTTTGGCGCTGGAGGACGGGCGGCAGGTGCGCGCGCTGGCCTATGTGATGCGGCGCGATCATTGGCAGTATGCGGGCGGTCTGGACGCGCAGGAACAGGCGCGCATCATCGCAGCCGCCCATGGCGGTCGCGGCCCGAATGCCGACTACCTGTTCAACACCGCAACCCATCTGGCCCAGATCGGGATGCCCGACGACCACCTGGATGCCCTGTCTCGCGCCGTGCGCGCGCTGATGCCGCCCGCCGGTTAACCCCAGCCTTCGGAACGCTTGGCAAGTGCGGCGACCCGCCCTACAGTCGGGCAAAAGCATCGACGGGACGGGGATTTACCGGTGAGCGATCCGACCAATGGCGACCCGCAGGGACCCTCGCGGCTGACCCTGACGAACCGCCGAATCTCGGCCACGCGCGACCAGGCGCTGACGGCCGACGGCGGTGCGCCGCGCTTTTCGCAGCCGGTGCGGCAGATCCTGCTGATGCTGACGGTGATGGGGCTGGTGGTGGCCGGGGGCTGGTTCGCCTATGGCCGCATCCTGTCCATCTTTGACGCGAACCGCTGGCTGAACGGGCTGATCCTGACGGTCTTTGCCCTGGGCGTGCTGGCCTGCTTCTGGCAGGTCGCGCAGCTGGTCGGTTCGGTCAGCTGGATCGAGCGTTTCGCCGCCCGCCGCCGCAACGCGGAGCGCACGACCGGCGACGACATGGCCCCGCGCTTGCTGGCGCCGCTGGCGTCGCTGTTGGGGTCGCGCGGACCTGCGGGCGGCGCGATCAGCGCCAGCTCTGCCCGGTCGATCCTGGATTCGGTCGCGACCCGCATCGACGAGGCGCGCGACATCACCCGCTATCTGGCCAACCTGCTGATCTTTCTGGGCCTTCTGGGCACGTTCTATGGGCTGGCGACGACGATTCCCGCCGTGGTGGACACCATCCGCGCCCTGTCGCCACAAAATGGCGAAACCGGGCTGGAGCTGTTCCAGAACCTGATGACGGGCCTGGAATCGCAGCTGGGCGGCATGGCCACGGCGTTTTCCTCGTCGCTGCTGGGTCTGGCGGGGTCGCTTGTCGTGGGCCTCTTGGAGCTGTTCGTGACGCATGGCCAGAACCGCTTCTACCGAGAGCTGGAGGAGTGGATGTCGGGCTTTACCCGCATCAGCGTGGCCTCGGGCGAGGGCGAGGGGGTCGATCAGGCGGCGCTGGCGGGGTTCCTGGACCAGATGGCGGGCCAGATGAACCGCCTGCAGACCTATCACACCGAACGCGACGCGCTGCGCGAGGAGGCCGCCCTGATGGCCGATGAGCGGGTCGTGGTCATGGCCCAGGCCATCGAGGCGTTGGTCCAGCAGGCCCAGGCCGAACGCAGCGCCTCGGACGGTCAGGCCGAACGCCTGACCCAGGCCCTGACGCGGCTGGCCGACAGCCCGCCACCCGCCCCCGACCTGTCGCGCTTGGAGGCCGCGCTGGACCGCCTTTCCGCCGACCTGACCCAGGGCCGCGACGAGATGCTGGCCGAGCTGCGATCGGACATCCTGGTGCTGACCCGTGCGGTTCGGGCCGCGCGCTTTGGCGACCCGTTCCGCGACGATCTGCTGACCCGCGGCGAGGGCTGAGGGCATGCGCCTGTCCCGCGGCTCATCGGCGCAGCGTTTCTCGTCCACGATCTGGCCGGGTTTCGTCGATGCGATGACGGCGCTGCTGCTGGTGCTGATGTTCGTGCTGACGATCTTTACCGTGGTGCAGGGGGTGCTGCGCGAACAGATCACCACCCAGGACGGCACGATCAGCGATCAGGGGCAGGTGATCTCGCGCCAGGAACGGCAACTGGACGATCTGGGTGCGCAGGTCGCGGCCCTGGGCCAGGCGCTGAACGCCGCCACCACCCGCGAGGCCGAGATGGCCGCATCGCTGGAGACCGAGGCCGAGCGCGCCGCCCGCGCCGAGGCCGAGGCCCGGGACCGCGCCGCCCGCATCGCGCGGCTGACCAGCCAGCTGGCCACCGGCCAGGCCGAGCTGGATCAGGCCCGCACCCGCCTGACCGATTTCGAGGCCGAGGTCGCGGCGTTGCTGGCTGAACGCGCCGCCAGCGCCACCCGGCTGAGCGCGCTGGAGGCCGATCTGGATCAGGCGCAGACCCGCGCCTCGGCCGCCGAACTGGCGGTGGCGGCGGCGCGGTCGGAAACCGATGCCCAGGCCGAGGCCGCGCGCCTGGCCGCCGCCCGCGCCGCCGCGTTGGAGGCGCTGGCCGCCGATCTGCGCGCCCAAACCGAGGCGCAGCAGGCGACGCTGGCACAGACCGAGACCCGCCTGACCGAGGCCGAACAGACCCGTCTGGCCGAGGCCGAGGCTGCGGCCCTGCTGCGCCAGCGCCTGGAGGGTGCGGATGCCGAACTGACCGCGATGACCTTGGCGCTGGAGGAACGCCGCCGCGAGGCGGAGGAGACGCTGACCCTGCTGGCCGCCGCCAATGCCGCCCGCGAGGAGGCCGAGGCCCAGGCCATGACCCAGCTGACCGAGGCCGAGCGTCAGGCCGCCCTACTGGCCACCGCGCGGGCGCAGCTGGCCGATCAACAGGATCTGTCGCAGGACAGCCAGCGCCGCGTCGCTGCCCTGAACGAGCAGGTGGCCCAGCTGCGCGCCCAACTGGGATCGCTGCAGGCGCTGCTGGATGCCGCCGGAGACGAGCAGGCCGATGCCGAGCTGCGCGTGTCCGATCTGGGGCAGCAGCTGAACGCCGCCCTGGTCCGCGCCGCCGAGGAGACCCGCGCCCGCCTGGCCCTGGAGGAGGAGGCCCGCCTGCGCGCCGAGGCCGAGGCGCAGGATCTGGCCCGCTATCGGTCCGAATTCTTTGGCCGCCTGTCCCAGATCCTGTCTGGCCGCGAGGGGGTGCAGGTGGTGGGCGACCGCTTCGTCTTCCAGTCCGAGGTGCTGTTCGCGCCGGGCGAGGCGACGCTGTCGGGCGCGGGCCGCGACCAGATCGCGGGTCTGGCCGCGCTGCTGACCGACGTGGCCGGAGAGATCCCGCCCGAGATCGACTGGATCATCCGCGTGGACGGCCATACCGACAGCCTGCCGCTGTCGGGCACGGGCCGCTATGCCGACAACTGGGAGCTGAGCCAGGGTCGGGCGCTGGCCGTTGTGCGCTATCTGGCGGATGACCTGGGCTTTCCGGCGGCGCGGCTGGCGCCGACCGGTTTTGCGGATACGCGCCCCATCGCCCCCGAGGACAGCCCCGAAGGCCGCGCCCTGAACCGCCGAATCGAGCTGAAACTGACCGAGCGTTAATGCCCGACGGTGCGTGAGAACACGTTGATCACAATCACCCCGGTGACGATCAGCACCAGCCCCAGCACCGCAGGCCCGTCCAGCCGCTGGCCGAACACGACCAGCCCGATCATTGCGACCAGCGCCACGCCGCAGGCGCTCCAGATGGCATAGGCGACACCCAGGGGCAGCACCTTCAGGCTGACCGACAGAAGGTAGAAGCTGGCCAGATAGCAGACCGCCATCCCGACCGTGGGCGCCAAGCGGGTGAACTGTTCAGAGCGCTGCAGCAGGGTGGTGCCCAGCACCTCCAGCGCGATGGCCGCGCCGAGCGGAACGTAGGGGGACAGGGTCATCGGAACTCACCGTTTGATGCCCCATCGTTTTGGCGACGGGGTAGGGCCAGTCAAGCGGTTTCGCGTGGGCCGGAGTTGCCGGAGACCGAAGGTGCCCACGACCGGGCCGATGCTCTAGGCTGCTACCGCGCAAGCAGGGGGCCTTGCCTGATCCCGGTCGCGGCGTTCGCCGCATCGGACACCTCAGGGCGGCTCAGGCCGCGTCGGTCGTCTCGGGCGACAGGGGCCGCTCGTCGGACAGGCCGGCCATATGCTTTAGGTGCCGCTCAAGCTCGGAGTTGATCTCGGCGCCGACCAGCACGATCGTGGCGTTCAGCCACAGCCAAGTCATCAGCGCGATCACCGCGCCAAGCGAGCCGTAGGTTTCGTTATAGTTGCCGAAATTCACCGCATACCAGGAAAACAGCATCGAGGTGATGACCAGCGCCAGCGCCGCAAAGACCGCGCCCGGCGACACCCACCGCCAGCGTGACTTGGGCGCCGCAGGCCCCCACCGATAGACCGCCGCCAGTGCCAAGACCAGCAGGCCCAGCATCAGCGGCCAGCGGATGATCGACAGGATGGTCTCTGCCCCCCACCCGATGGGCAGCAGGCGCAGCACCCAAGGCAGCACCGCGATCACGCCCAGCATCAGCACGATCATCGCCAGCCCGCCCAAGGTGAAGGCCATCGCCACCAGGTTCAGCCGGACAAAGCCGCGCGTCTCGCGCTGGAACACCGCGACGTTCAGCGCCGACAGCAGCGCCTTCATCCCGCCATTGGCAGACCAGAAGGCCACCAGCAGCGCGATGAAACCCGCCACCGACAAGGCCCCGGTCGAGGCCGAGGCGATCGAAACGACCTGCCCGCGGATGATCTCCAGCGAGCTTTCGGGCAGCAGATCCTCCAGCATCGCCAGATGCGACTGGATCGTGTTGGGATCGGCCCACAGACCATAGAGCGACACAAAGGCCGTGATTGCCGGGAACAGCGACAGCAGCCCGAAAAACGTCACGCCCCCCGACACCGACGTCACCCTGTCCTCGCCGATCTGTTTCACGGTGGCCTTGGCCACCGCGATCACATCGGCCCGCGACATGTCGCGCAGGCCGGGCTGGGGGCCGGTGGGGGCGGCGGCGGGCTGATCGCCCTCCAGCCCGAACCGCTGGCGCGTTTCCTGATCCAGGGGGGCGAAGAACGCGTCGGCGATGCCGGGCTGTCTGGTCATGCGGGGTCCCTTTCGTGGTCCGGATCAGATCCGGGTGTCGTCATGCGGCGCGCGGGGGGCGCGGTCCTGCGTGGCGCCGGGCCGGGGTCCGGGCGCACCGTTCAGGATGGCGCGCAGCTGGTCGGCGGCCGCCACGAAATCGCCCACGATGGTCGTGGCCTGGCTGGACACGCCCCGGAACGACTGGAACGCGGCGGCCAGCGACTGCGCCACGCCGTTCAGACCCTGCGACAGGTCGGTGGCGGTGCGCGTCAGGTTCTGGGCGACATTGCCGCCCCGACCGCGCGACGCATTGGCGCGCAGGCGGGCGGCCTGGGCGCTGTCCTCACGCGATTGGGCGCGGACGCGGCGGCGCATCGCCTCGCGCTCCTCCTCGTCCAGCGTGGCAAAGCGCGGGGCCACCGGGGGGCGGTCGTGGGAGGCGCGGTCATAGGACGGCCGCGGATGATCGTCCCCGCCGGCCAGCTTGCGCGCCAGCAGGCTGGACGCGGCCGTGATGCCCGCGACGCCAAGGGCGACGCCCGCCCAGACCACGACCTTGGCCGAGGTCGTCACGTCGTCATGACGCGATGCCGCGCGGCGCGGGGCGGAGGCGGGGCGGTGGCCCGTGGGGACGGGCCGGGGTCCGAACCGGGTCTGGCTGGTGCGGTCGGCCTCGGTGGCGGGGGCTGTGGGGTCGTGGGGGCGGCGCATGGCAATCTCCGGTCGGTTGTCTGAACTGTTGCGACCGAACCCGCCGCGCCTGCGGAATGTTCCCCCGCCATTCGCGCGCAACGCATGAAAACTTGCCCCCGCCCCCCTGCCCCGCTATGCCCCGACGCAGCAAAAGGAGCCCGCCATGATCCCGCGTTACAGCCGCCCCGATATGGTCGCCATCTGGTCCCCCGAGACCAAGTTCCGCATCTGGTACGAGATCGAGGCCCATGCCTGCGACGCGCAGGCCGATCTGGGCGTGATCCCGCGTGAAAACGCGGAGGCCGTCTGGCGCGCCAAGGATGTCCAGTTCGACGTGGCCCGCATCGACGAGATCGAGGCCGTCACCAAGCATGACGTGATCGCCTTCCTGACCCATCTGGCCGAACATGTGGGCGCCGATCAGGCACGCTTTGTCCATCAGGGCATGACCAGCAGCGACGTCTTGGACACCACGCTGAACGTGCAGCTGGTCCGCGCCAGTGACATCCTTCTGGCGGGGATGGACCGGGTTCTGGCCGCGCTGAAGACACGCGCGCATGAGCACAAGGACACGGTCCGCATCGGCCGCAGCCACGGCATCCACGCGGAACCCACCACGATGGGACTGACCTTCGCCCGCTTCTATGCCGAGATGGCCCGCGGCCGCGCCCGGCTGGAGGCCGCGCGCCACGAGATCGCCACCGGCGCGATCAGCGGCGCGGTCGGCACCTTCGCCAATATCGACCCCGCGGTCGAGGAGCATGTCTGCGCGAAGCTGGGCCTGCGCCCCGAGCCGATCAGCACCCAGGTCATCCCGCGCGACCGTCATGCGATGTTTTTTGCCGTGCTGGGCGTCATCGCCAGCAGCATCGAGAACATCGCCATCGAGATCCGCCACATGCAGCGCACCGAAGTGTTGGAGGCTGAGGAGTTCTTTAGCCCCGGCCAGAAGGGCTCCAGCGCAATGCCGCACAAGCGCAACCCGGTCCTGACCGAGAACCTGACCGGCCTTGCCCGTCTGGTCCGCATGTCGGTCATCCCCGCGATGGAGAACGTGGCGCTGTGGCACGAACGCGACATCAGCCATTCCTCGGTCGAGCGTGCCATCGGGCCGGACACCACGATCACGCTGGATTTCGCGCTGCACCGTCTGGCGGGCGTGGTCGAAAAGCTGGTGATCTACCCCGAGACGATGCTGGCCAACATGAACAAATTCAAGGGCCTGGTCATGTCGCAGCGGGTGCTGCTGGCGCTGACGCAGGCGGGCGTGTCGCGCGAGGACAGCTATCGCCTGGTCCAGCGCAACGCCATGAAGGTCTGGGAAAAAGGCGCCGACTTCAAGACCGAGCTGCTGGCCGATCCGGAGGTCACCGCCGCCCTCTCGCCGGCCGAGATCGAGGAAAAGTTCGATCTGGGCTATCACACCAAGCATGTCGACACGATCTTTGCCCGCGTCTTTGGCGCCGATCCGGTGTAAAAGGGTTTGGCGTCAACCTTGCGTTAGGGTTGTCGTGGCAGGATACCGGCACGGATTGTGATCGGAGGCGCGCATGACAAGCCAGACGGGGCTGAACCAGCGGCAGAAGGCGGCGGTGATCGTGCGCCTTTTGCTGGACGATGACGAGGTTGCGGGGCTGGACCGCCTGGACACGGCGACCCAGACCCTCCTGGCGCAGGAAATGGCCGGGATGGAGCTGATCGACCGCAACACCCGTGATGCGGTCATCACCGAATTCTGCGACCGGCTGGAGGCCGTGGGCGTCACCTTTCCCGGCAATCTGGACGGCACCCTGGCCATGCTGGGCGCGCGCCTGTCGGATGACAGCACCGACCAGCTGCGCCGGACGGCGGCCATCAACGGGCATTCGGACCCCTGGGTGCGGCTGTGCGACCTGCCCAAGGAATCGCTGATCGCGCTGGCCAATGCCGAATCGGTCGAGCTGGTGGCGCTGATGCTGTCCAAGCTGCCGGTCGAGGCGGCATCCGCCACCTTCATCGCCCTACCCCGCGAACGCGCGCGGGTCGTGGCGCAGGCGATGTCGATGACCTCGGGGGTGGCGCCAGCCGCGCTGCGCCGGGTGGGGCTGGTCCTGCTGCAGGCGGCCGAGGCGCTGCCCAAACCTGCCATCCCGACGCCCGCCTGCGACCGGATGGGGGCGATCCTGAATTTCGCGACCGCCGATCTGCGCGACGACGTGCTAGGCGCGCTGGACGAACGCGACATGGAATTCGCCGATGGGGTGCGCAAGGCGATCTTCATCTTTGCCCATATCCCGGCCCGGATCGAACCGCGCGAGGTCCCCAAGATCGTCCGAGAGCTGGACCAGACGACCCTGGTGCGGGCCCTTGCCGCCCCGGCAGAGGCCGATGCCGCCGCGGCCGAGTTCATCCTGTCCAACCTGTCGCAGCGCATGGCCGACGGTCTGCGCGAGGAACGCGAGGCCTTGGGCAAGCCGCGCGCCAAGGATGTCGACGAGGCCATGACCGAGGTCATCAACGCCATCCGCCGTCTGCAGGAATCTAACCAGCTGACCCTCAAGCTGCCGCAGGACGAGGAATAGGCGCGGGCTTGTCCCCGCCGCGCGGCCGGGCGATAACCCCGCGACCGGAGGCCCTGATGACCAACCAGATCGCCATTGCCCTGCTGCTGCTGATCGTCGCGGTGTTCGCTGCGGACCAGATCTGGCTGGGGGGCGACCTTCCGCTGGTCGCGGCCAGGACGATGGACCAGTTCATCGAATATGTCAGCTTCTGGCGCTGAGGGCTGACGAGCCCGGCAGCCGTTTCGGCATTTGCATCGCCCCTGCCGCCACGCTACACCACGGGCAACCATCACCTGCTCGAGAGGGATACCCATGGCAGTCAAGGTCGCCATCAACGGCTTCGGCCGGATCGGTCGCAACGTCCTGCGCGCAATCATCGAATCGGGCCGCACCGACATCGAGGTCGTCGCCATCAACGACCTGGGCCCGGTCGAGACGAACGCCCACCTGCTGCGCTATGACAGCGTCCATGGCCGCTTTCCGGCCACGGTGACGGTGTCTGGCGACAGCATCGACGTGGGTCGCGGCCCGATCAAGGTCACCGCCATCCGCAACCCGGCAGAGCTGCCTTGGGGCGATGTCGACGTCATCATGGAATGCACGGGCCTGTTCACGTCCAAGGACAAGGTTCAGGCGCATCTGTCGACGGGCGCCAAGCGCGTGCTGATCTCGGCGCCGGGCGACAATGCCGACAAGACCATCGTCTATGGCGTGAACCATGACACGCTGACCAAGGACGACCTGGTCGTGTCGAACGCAAGCTGCACCACGAACTGCCTGTCGCCGGTGGTCAAGGTCCTGAACGACACGATCGGCATCGATCGCGGCTTCATGACCACGATCCACAGCTATACCGGCGATCAGCCGACGCTGGACACGATGCACAAGGACCTGTACCGCGCCCGCGCCGCGGCGCTGTCGATGATCCCGACCTCGACCGGGGCCGCCAAGGCCGTGGGCTTGGTTTTGCCAGAGCTGAAGGGCAAGCTGGATGGCGTGGCTATCCGCGTGCCGACGCCCAATGTCTCGGTCGTGGACCTGGTGTTCGAGGCCAGCCGCGACACCTCGATCGCCGAGATCAACGGCGCCATCAAGGCAGCCGCCGACGGCCCGCTGAAGGGCGTGCTGGGCTATACCGAGGAATCGCTGGTCTCAACCGACTTCAACCACGATCCGCATTCGTCGATCTTCCACATGGACCAGACCAAGGTCATGGAGGGCCGCATGGTCCGCATCCTGACCTGGTACGATAACGAATGGGGCTTCTCGAACCGCATGTCGGACACGGCCGTGGCGATGGGCAAGCTGATCTGATCGCCATCCCAGATTGAAAGACGGCGGGGCCAGAGCGTCCCGCCGTTTTCCGTTCAGCGCCCCGTGGCGCATCAATCGGCGTAGATCATCCGCACGCTCATCCCGCCATCGGCGACGAAGCGCTGGCCAGTGATGAACCCGGCCTCATCCGACGCCAACCAGGCGACCAGGCCCGAGATATCCTCGACCCGACCCACGCGACCCACCGGGTGCTGGCTGCGGTCGCGGTCAGAGTGTTCGGGCTCGTACCGGTTGGCGGCCTTTTGCCAGGGGCCGGTCTCGATCCAGCCGGGAAGGATGCAGTTCGCGCGGATCTGCGGCCCCAGGCTGACCGCCAGCGCATGGGTCAGCGCCACCAGCGCGCCCTTGGCCGCGGCATAGGCCTCGGTCTGCGGTTCGGACTGCAGCGCGCGGGTGGAGGCGATGGTCACGATGCTGCCCCGCGCCTGCCGCAGCAGCGGCACCGACCGCCGGATCGTCAGAAAGGCCCCGGTGACGTGACTGTCCTGCCAGCGCCGCCAATCGGCCAGGGACAGATCTTCGATCGGGCCGCTGACCGGGTTGGCCACGCCGGCGTTGCAGACCAGCAGATCCAGCCCGCCATCCCCCAGCCAACCGTCCAGCGCCAGCATGCCCTGCGCCACCTGCGCCTCGGAGCCGACATCGACCGGAAGGCACAGCAGATTGGGGTCCTGATCACGCAACTCGTCCAGCGCCTCGGCATCCAGGTCGAACACTGCGACGCGCCAGCCGTCGGTACGCAATCGTGTGACAATGCCCCTGCCGATTCCCTGCGCGCCGCCGGTGATCAATGCCGTCTTCATCCCGATGCTCCGTGTTGGGTCCGTCGGACCCCAACATCCGGGCGCGGCGGTCGTTCCGCCGCCTCAGCCGGACTTCACGGCGGTCAGGCGGCGGGAATTGGCGCGGGTGCGGCGGCCATAGGGGCGCATGCCCGCGGACAGCATGCGTTCCGTGCTGTGCCCGCGCATCCCGGCGCTGGCCATGGCGAACAGCGATTCCGACACGGCGGCGTGCTTTTCGGCGACCATGCGGAACGGCTCTCCGGGGGCCTGGACCATCAGGCCCATCATCCCGGCCATCCGCAGGCCGATCACCATGTTGGATTCGATCGCGATGCGGGCGAATTGCGACACCAGTCTTACCTGTGAGGCGGGCAGAATCATCGGCATCATCGGGTTCATCGGTGAAATCCTTTCGGCGGCCTTGGACAAAACCTGCCAAGCATCGCCACTGTGCGCCCCTTGGCGCGCACACTCAACCGCCACTTTCGGACAGGGTTCCCGAAATATGAACGCGGCTGCTTGGCAAGGGGCCGTTGCCGTGGTTAGAGGCACCCTCATGACACAGACGCTGACACTTCGCCGCCCGGACGACTGGCACCTGCATCTGCGCGATGGCGCGATGCTGGCCGCGGTCGCGCCGCATTCCGCGCAATTCGGCCGCGCGATCATCATGCCCAACCTGGTGCCGCCGGTCACGACCGGCGCGCAGGCAGCCGCCTATCGCGACCGCATCCGTGCCGCCCTGCCTGCGGGTGCGGCGCTGGACCCGCAGATGGTGCTGTACCTGACCGACACGACCGACGCCGCCGATGTGGTGGCCGCATTCCGTGCCGGGATCATCCGCGCGGTCAAGCTGTATCCGGCAGGCGCCACGACCAACAGCGCGTCCGGGGTGACCGATTTCGACCGCGTCCAGCCGGTGCTGGAGGCGATGGCCGAGGCCGGTGTGACGCTGTGCGTGCACGGAGAGGTCACCGACCCGTCCGTGGACATCTTCGACCGCGAGGCCGTGTTCATCGACACCGTACTGGACCCGCTGCGCCGCCGCACGCCGGGGCTGCGCGTGGTGATGGAGCATATCACCACCTCCCAGGGCGTCGACTATGCCCGCGCGGGCGACGACGATCTGGCCGCGACGATCACCACGCATCACCTGGTCATCAACCGCAACGCCATCCTGGCGGGGGGCATCCGGCCGCATTACTACTGCCTGCCGGTCGCGAAACGCGAATCGCACCGCCTGGCGCTGCGCGAGGCTGCGACCAGCGGCGATGCGCGGTTCTTTCTGGGCACCGACAGCGCGCCGCACACCGACGCCGCCAAGCTGCAGCCCTGCGGCTGCGCGGGCTGTTTCACGGCGCCGAACACCATGTCGATTCTGGCGCAGGTGTTTCAGGATGACGGCGCGCTGGACCGGCTGGAGGCCTTCACCAGCCTCAACGGCGCGGCCTTCTATCGGATGGCGCCCAATGACGACCGCATCACCCTGACGCGCCGCGATGCACCTGCGGAATACCCCGCGCAGATCACCGCGGGCGATGAGACCGTCACCGTCTTCGACCCCGGATTTCCGCTGTTCTGGCACCTGGAGGACATATGAGCCTGACCTTCCCCGCGCGCGACGAGATCGCCCGCCTGACCGCCCGGATGCTGCTGGAGATCAAGGCCGTCGATTTCAACGCGGCCCAGCCCTTCACCTATGCGTCCGGCCTGAAGGGCCCGACCTATGTGGATTGCCGCCGCATCATCAGCTTTCCGCGCGTCCGCGCCACGCTGATGGATTTCATGGCCGCGACCGTCATGCGCGACGCGGGCTTCGAGGCCTTCGACAATGTCGCGGGCGGCGAGACGGCCGGTATCCCCTTCGGTGCGCTGGTCGCGGAACGGCTTGGCCTGCCGATGACCTATGTGCGGAAAAAGCCCAAGGGTTACGGCCGCAACGCCCGGATCGAGGGCGTGATGACCGAGGGCCAGCGGGTCCTGCTGGTCGAGGATCTGACCACCGATGGCGGCAGCAAGCTGTCCTTCGTCGATGCGATCCGCGAGACGGGCGCCACCTGCGCCCATACGGCGGTGATCTTCTACTATGGCATCTTCCCCGAGACCACGCAGCGGCTGGCCGATCACGGCGTGGCGCTGCATCACCTGTGCACCTGGTGGGACGTCCTGGCCGAGGCCCGCGCCCAGGGGTCGTTCGACGAGGCGACCCTGACCGAGGTCGAGGCCTTTCTGACCGACCCCCGCGCCTGGCAGGCGGCAAACGGCTGACGGCCGGGTTATCCACAGCCTGTCCACAGTGTCATACACCGAAATCCGGTGCCGGGCGATTTCAACGTCCGGCCCTTTGCGCTACGCTCCCCCGCGACCCTACCGAAAGACAGGCACGAACATGACCGGCTTGCGCGTGATCATTCCCGGACAAATCGAGGGCGGCGAGGACAAGCAGCCCATCCCCTATTCGCTGGAGGCCGAACAGCAATTGCTGGGCGCGCTGCTGACGAACAACGACGTGTTCGACCGGGTCAGCCAGATCATCAAGTCCGAACATTTCTATCACCCCGTCCATGCGCGTATCTTTGACATCTGCGCCGAACGCATCCGCCGCAACGCGCTGGCCAGCCCGGTCACGATCAAGGCGTTCCTGGACAATGACGAGGGCCTGAAGGAGCTGGGCGGCCCGGCCTATCTGGCCCGTATGGCTGCGGCGGCCATCAGCGCCTATGCCGCGCGCGACTATGCGCAGATGATCCGCGAATTCGCGCTGCGCCGCGAGCTGATGCTGCTGGGTCAGGACATCACCGCCCGCGCCCAGACCGTCGAGGTGGGCGACGACGCCGAGGAGCAGATCAAGGCCGCGGAACAGACGCTGTACAAGCTGGGCGAGGCAGGGACGGCGGAACGCGGGTTCCAGTCCTTCCTCAAGGCCGTGACCGGCGCCGTGCAGGTGGCCAATGCCGCCTATCAGCGCGACGGCAAGCTGTCGGGGATTTCCACCGGGCTGATCGATCTGGACGGCAAGATGGGCGGTCTGAACAATTCGGACCTGATCATCCTGGCCGGCCGCCCGTCGATGGGCAAGACCGCGCTGGCGACCAACATCGCCTTCAACATCGCCAAATCGCACAAGCTGGGCGAAAAGCCCGACGGCACCCAAGGGTCGGTCGAGGGCGGCGTCGTGGGCTTTTTCAGCCTCGAGATGTCGGCCGAACAGCTGGCCGCCCGCATCCTGTCCGAGGCCGCCGAGGTGCCGTCCGAACGCATCCGCTCCGGCAACATGGACGAAGGCGAATTCCGCCGTTTCGTCGAGGCCGCGCATGCGCTGCAGAACTGCCCGCTGTTCATCGATGACACGCCCGCCCTGCCCATCAACCAGTTGGCCGCCCGCGCCCGCAAGCTCAAGCGCACGCATGGGCTGGACGTGCTGATCGTGGACTATCTTCAGCTGCTGAAGGCCGCGACCGCCAAGGACAGCCGCGTGAACGAGGTGTCGGAAATCACCCAGGGCCTCAAGGCCGTGGCCAAGGAGCTGAACATCCCCGTCATCGCCCTGTCCCAGCTGTCCCGCCAGGTCGAGAACCGCGAGGACAAGCGTCCCCAACTGTCCGACCTGCGCGAATCCGGCTCGATCGAGCAGGACGCCGATATCGTGATGTTCGTGTTCCGCGAGGAATACTACAAGGAACGCGAAAAGCCCTCGGACAGCGATCTGGACGCGATGGCCCGCTGGCAGCAGGTGATGGAGAACGTCCACGGCAAGGCCGAGGTCATCCTGGGCAAGCAGCGCCACGGCCCCATCGGCACGGTCGAGCTGGCCTTCGAGGGTCAGTTCACCCGCTTCGGCAACCTCGCCCGCGACAGACAGTCGCAATGGGACTGAACCTGCCCATCCCGGTCGCCACGATCGGGCTGCTTCTGGCGTCCAACGTCTTCATGACGGTGGCGTGGTATGGGCACCTGAAATTTAAGACCGCGCCGCTGGTCACGGTGATCTTCATCAGCTGGGGCATCGCGTTTTTCGAATACCTGATGCAGGTGCCCGCCAACCGCATCGGCTACGGCTATTACAGCGCCGCCCAGCTGAAAACGATCCAGGAGGTCATCAGCCTCTCGGTCTTCGCCCTCTTCTCCTGGCTCTACCTGGGCGAAAAGTTGGGCTGGCAGCATGGCGTCGGCTTCTCGCTGATCTGCCTCGGCGCGTGGTTCATCTTCCACGATTTCGGCTGAGGCACCGTCCCCGGGGGGTGCGGGGGGCTGGCCCCCCGCCGTCGCGGGACGCAATCCCTCCCCATCTGGCGCAGCGCGAAACCGCGCGCTAAGGAGGAATCAGCGGGTCTGTCTGCACATCGTGCAAACGCCCCGCCGATCCGGAGATTGTCATGCGCACGCCCCCCCATATGCTGACGCTGGTCGCCCTGTCGGGCGTCTCGGCCCTGTCGATGAACGTGTTCCTGCCCTCGCTGCCGGGCATGGCGCGGGATTTCGGCGTGGAATACGGCGTGATGCAGCTGTCGGTCTCGGCCTATATCGGGGCCAGCGCGGTGCTGCAGCTGCTGGGCGGGCCGCTCAGCGACCGCTTCGGGCGCAGACCCGTGGTGATCTGGGGGCTGGTGGGCTTCCTGCTGGCGACCATCGGCACGCTGCTGGCCACGACGGCGACCACCTTCCTCATCTTCCGCCTGCTGCAATCGGTGATCACTGTCTGCATGCTGGTCCCCCGCGCCGTGGTCCGCGACCTCTATGACGGCGACCGGGCGGCCTCGATGCTGGGCTATGTCACGATGGGCATGGCCGTGGTGCCGATGATGGCCCCCGTCTTCGGCGGCGTCCTGGACGAGCTGTTCGGCTGGCAGGCGAATTTCGTCGTCATGGGCCTTCTGGGCATCGCCGTCCTGGCCCTCGCCTTCCGCGACATGGGAGAGACGGTGCGCGGCGGTGGCATGCCCCTGCGGGCGCAGATGGTGAACTATCCCATCCTTGCGCGCTCGCACCGCTTCTGGGGCTATTGCGCGGCGGCGACGCTGTCCTCGGGTGCGTTCTTCGCCTATCTGGGCGGCGCGCCCTTCGTGGGCGACCAGGTCTTTGGCCTGACGCCCGCGCAGGTCGGCTATTGGTTCGCCGCGCCCTCCATCGGCTATATCCTGGGCAACTATCTTTCGGCGCGCTTCTCTCCGGTGCTGGGCCTGAACCGGATGATCCTGATGGGCGCGCTGGTCTGCGCTGCGGCGCTTTCCGTCTCGCTGATGCTGGACCTTGCGGGCATCGTGCGGCCGCTGTTCTTCTTTGGCGCCATTGCGCTGATGGGCCTGGGCAACGGCATGGTCCTGCCCAACGCCAATGCCGGCATGATGAGCGTGCGCCCCGAACTGGCGGGCACAGCATCGGGCTTGGGGGGTGCGCTGGCCGTGGCCGGGGGTGCGGCGCTGTCGGCGCTGGCGGGCGCGCTTCTGCAACCGGGCAGCGGGGCCACGCCGCTGCTGGCCATCATGTGCGCCTCGGCGCTTGGGTCGCTGGTGGCGATCGGGTGGGTGCTCAGGCGCGAACGCCAGCTGGCCCGACAGGGCTGAGCCTCTTGCGGCAGGGCCTTTGCAACCGCTAGAACCGGATTTGCAAAGGGGGCAGCATGGCCACGCAGAAAATCTATGCCGGCAGTGCCCTGCGCGAGACCCGCGCCCGCGCCGCCCTGACCCAACGCCGGTTCGCCGAAAAGCTGGGCGTCTCGCTGCCCTATCTGTCCCAGATGGAGAACAACCACCGACCCATCAGCGCGGGTGTCCTGCTGCGCCTGGCGCAGGAGTTCGGCATCGATCTGACCACCCTGGCCGCAGGCGATGCGGAACGCATGGTCATCGACATGCAGGAGGCCCTGGCCGATCCGCTGTTCGACACCGCCCCGCCGCTGGCCGATCTGCGCCTGGCCGCGACCAATGCGCCGGTGCTGGCCCGCGCCTTTCTGGACCTCTATCGCGCCCATCGCGACGGGCAGGAGCGGCTGGCCGCCCTGGACGAGGCCATCGGCGCGGCCAGCCAGAACAGCCTCAGCACGCCCTGGGACGAGGTCCGCGATTTCTTCCACTATTGCGACAATTACATCGACGCCGTGGACCGCGCCGCCGAACGCTTTGCCTGCCCCGAGGGGCATCGCGGCGATCTTTGGGCGATGGCGGTGGCCGCGCTGGCCGCCAAGGGCATCCGCGTCCAACTGACCGAATTGCCCGCCAATGCCGTGTTCCGCCGCGAGGGCGACCGCCTGCTGGTCAATGCCGCAGCCGAGGCCCCGACCCGGCTGTTCCAGCTGCTGCACCTGGTCGCGCTGGAGCGTCAGGCCGACCTGCTGGAGGCGACGCTGGACCTGGCCCGGTTCCGCAGTCCGACGGCCCGCGACATCGCGCGGCTTGGCATGGCCAATTACTTCGCCGGGGCGGCGCTGATGCCCTATCGCGCCTTTCTGGCCGCCGCCCAGTCTGAACGCCACGACCTGGAGCGGCTGGCCCATCTGTTCGGCGCCTCGCTGGAGCAGGTGGCGCATCGCCTGTCCACGCTGCAGCGCCCCGGCGCCAAGGGGGTGCCGTTCTTCTTCGTGCGCGTCGATCAGGCCGGTACCATCACAAAGCGCCATTCCGCGACCCGCCTGCAATTCGCGCGCTTCGGCGGCGCCTGTCCGCTGTGGAACGTGCATCAGGCCTTTGAGCAGCCGGGCCGCTTCCTGCGCCAGCTGGCCGAGACGCCCGACGGGGTGCGCTATCTGCTGCTGTCGCGCGATGTGTCCAAACATCCGGGCGCCTACAACGCCCCCGTCCGCCGCTTTGCCATCGGGCTGGGGGTCGAGGTGACCCATGCGGGCGGCCTCGTCTATGCCGACGGCCTGGATCTGAGCAAGCCGCGCGCCTTCGAACCCATCGGCATCTCGTGCCGAATATGCCCGCGGCGCGACTGTCACCAGCGATCCGTGCCGCCGATCGACCGGCCGCTGCGCATCCCGCAGGATCGTGATGGCCCGCTACCCTATGAAATCGCTTGATTTCCTCGTTAACCATTTAGGTTTCTAGGCGGGAACCCGCCGACAGAGGCAGGGTTCCGCCAATCGAAGGAACCCAAGTCCTCGCGGATGTTGCCAAGATGGCACAGCTGCTGTTTACCCGTCCTCGAACGGAACCAACGCGCCTGGCCTTCCAAACGCGGCGTGATTTCGAGGGACAAAAGCTGACAATGACGGTGATGGATCGACTGAACGCGTCGCTTGAAAAGTGGCTCCCCGAGCAACGGCTCTTTCTTCGCTCTGACGACACCACGCGCTTTGTTCGCCTGCGTCCCGTGACCCAGATGGTCGGCATCAGCGGCATCACCCTGGTCTTTGGCTGGACGCTGGTCGCCAGCTCATTCCTGGTCATCGACGCGGTCAGCTCGGGCAACACCCGCGACCAGATCCAGCGCAGCCAGGCCGCCTTCGAGGAGCGCCTGTCCCAGCTGCAGGCAGAGCGCGACGCCCGCGCCGCCGAGGCGCTGGCCGCCCAGGCCCGCTTTTCCGCCGCGCTGGACAAGGTCTCGCAGATGCAGACCCAGCTTTTGGCGACCGAGGAGAGCCGCCGCGAGATGCAGACCGGCCTGGCCGCGGTCCAGACCACGCTGCGCGACGCCCTGGCCGACCGCGACACCGCCGAAGCCAGCGTCGAGGCCGCAGGCACCCCCGCCCCCGACAGGACCGAGGAATTCTCGGTCGCGCTGGACATCCTGTCCGGAGAGCTGCGCCAGGCCGCCGATCAGCGCCACGAAGCCGTCGAGGAGGCCGAGGCCGCCCGCCTGACCGCCCAGGAGCTGACGGTCGAGCGTGACCAGATCCTGGCCCGCAACGATGAGATCCTGACCCAGCTGGAAAGCGCCGTGACCATCTCGGTCGCGCCGCTGGACCAGGTGTTCCGGAATGTCGGCATGAACCCCGACGACGTGCTGCGCACCATCCGCCGCGGCTATTCCGGTCAGGGCGGCCCGCTGACGCCGATGTCCTATTCGACTCGCGGCAATGCCGCGCTGTCGGATACCGAGGACAAGGCCCGTCAGATCATCGTGACGCTGGACCAGATGAACACCTATCGCATCGCCATCGAAAAGCTGCCGCTGGCGATGCCGGTGACCGCGAACTTCCGCTATACCTCGGGCTTTGGCCGCCGGTGGGGCCGCATGCATGAGGGCATCGACATGGCCGGACCGGTCGGCACGCCGATCTATTCCACGGGTGACGGCGTCGTCACCTTTGCCGGCCGCCAGGGCGCCTACGGCAACCTGATCAAGATCCGGCACGAGCTGGGCACCGAGACGCGCTATGCCCACCTGAACCGCATCGGCGTGAAAGTCGGCGATCGGGTGTCGCAAGGCGAGCGGATCGGTGATATGGGAAATACCGGACGTTCGACCGGTCCGCACCTGCACTATGAGGTGCGCATGAACGGTCGGGCCGTGGACCCAATGAGCTTCATCAAGGCAGCAGAAAATGTTCAGTAAGACCCGCGTGACCGAGACCCGCCCCACCCCGACCGACGCCGCGGCCCCGCAGGCCGCCCCCGCCACCCCGGACCGCCCCACCCCCGAGGCGCAGGCCGCAGCGACCCCGCGCGTGCGCGTGGCCCCCTCGGTCCTGTCGGCGGATCTGACTGTGACGGGCAACATCAAGACCCAAGGCGACATCCAGATCGAAGGCACGGTCGAGGGCGACATCCGCGCCCATCAGCTGACCATCGGCGAATCGGCCACGATCAAGGGTGAGATCGTCGGCGACGACATCATCGTCAACGGTCGCGTCATCGGTCGCGTGCGCGGCCTCAAGGTGCGCCTGTCGGCCTCGGCGCGGGTCGAGGGGGACATCATCCACAAGACCATCGCCATCGAATCGGGCGCCCATTTCGAGGGCTCGGTCCAGCGTCAGGAAGACCCGCTGAACAACGGCGGCACCAAGAAGCTGGCCCCCCCGACGGCCGAGTGAACCCAGTCTGCCAGACAGCAAGGCCCGCGTTTCGCGGGCCTTTTCTATTTGGGGGGTGGGTGCATCGGCCCTGTCGGTTGTCCTGTCTGGCCCTGCGCCGATAGGCAGGTCCCGGAGCGGGCCGGGTACCCCTGCATGGCCCGATGCGGAGTGGCCACCCACCTTACGGTTCAGCCGATGCGCAGTGAGGGCGTCTCGGCCGGTGGTCGCGTGCCAAGGTTTCGTTGCCGTAGTTGGCACCGGCCTGCGGCAATCATCATTCACCGGGGACGCGACGCACCCGTCTGCCGGAAAAAGATTTCAGATTCGCCATTGCGAACCACCGCCGCCACAGGTCCAATGCCCCGGCAAGCGGAGGAGGACGTGCGATGAAGCTGGTGCGATACGGGACTGCGGGGGCCGAACGGCCGGGATTGCTGGATGATCAGGGCCGCGTGCGCGATCTGTCGGGCCATGTGGACGACCTGTCGGGCGCGGCCCTGACCGCCGCGGGGCTGGCAAGGCTGGCGGCGTTGGACCCGGCGACGCTGCCCTTGGTGCCGGGCCAGCCCCAGCAGGACCTGCGCCTTGGGGCCTGCGTGGCGGGCGTGGGCAAGTTCATCGGGGTCGGCCTGAACTATGCCGATCACGCCGCCGAATCGGGCATGGACGTCCCGTCCGAGCCGGTGCTGTTCACCAAATGGACCAGCTGCATCGCGGGGCCGGACGACGACGTGCATCTGCCCGCCGGATCGACCGCCACCGATTGGGAAGTCGAGCTGGGCATCGTCATCGGCGATGGCGGCCGCGACATCCCCGAGGATCGCGCGCTGGACCATGTCGCCGGCTATTGCGTGATCAACGACATCAGCGAGCGCGACTGGCAGATCCGTCGCGGCGGCAGCTGGGACAAGGGCAAGGGCTTTGACGGCTTTGGCCCCATCGGCCCTTGGCTGGTCACCCGCGACGAGATCGCGGACCCGCAAACGCTGCGCCTGTGGCTGGAGGTGGACGGCACGATGCGTCAGGACGGCACCACCGCGACGATGGTCTTTGGCGTGGCGCATCTGGTCGCCTATTGCTCTCGCTTTGCGACGCTGATGCCGGGCGACCTGATCACCACGGGCACGCCCCCCGGCGTCGGCATGGGGCAGAAGCCGCCAGTCTATCTGCGGGACGGGCAGGTCATGCGGCTTGGCATTGACGGCCTGGGCACGCAGACGCAGCGCGTGGTCGGCTGATCGCTAGGCAAGCCCGTCGGGACTGTCGGGCAGCAGCTGCCGGTACAGGTGCCAACTGGCATGGCCCAGCACCGGCAGCACCAGGAACAGCCCCAGAAACCCGGGCAGGATCGCCAGGAACAGCAGCCCCGCGATCAGCGCGGCCCAGAGGCCCAGCACCACCGGGTTCTGCAGCACCGCCCGGACCGAGACGATGATGGCGGTGATAAAATCGACCTCTCGGTCCAGGAGCAGCGGCAGGCCCGCGACGGTAAAGGCGAACAGCGCCGCCGCGAACCCCGCCCCTACCAGCGTGCCCACGGCCAGCATCGCCAGCCCCCGCCCCTCCATCAGGATCTGGGCCGAGCTTGTCACATGGGTCAGCGACGCGGTCCCCAGGAACACCGCAAAGATCGTGTGCGCGACGAACACCCAGAACATGAACATCAGCAGGATCACCATCGCCATCGACGGCACCTGACGGTCCTTTTGCGCGATGACCACGCGGATGACCTGCGGCCAGTCAAGGGGCTCGGCCCGCTCGATCCGGCGGCTGACCTCGTAGAGGCCGACAGCGGCAAAGGGCGCGATCAGCGGAAACCCCAGGATGAAGGGGATCAGCCACCAGTCGCGCCCCACCGACAACGCCACCGCGGCGATGACCCACCCCCCCGCCACGTAGAACCCCGAGAACAGCAGGCCAAAGGCAGGCGCCCGGAGAAAATCGCGCCAGCCAAGTGCCAGCGCCGTGCCCAGGTCGGACAGGCGCAGCGTGGCGGGCAGCGGCACGGGATCTGCGGTGGGCATGTCTGATCGCGTCACGAAATTCCCCTTCGTCTCATGCGCGTCCGGGGACAGGCTAGGCCAGCGGCGGGGGTGTTGGCAACGAAAACCGCAGCCTAGCGGTATCGCTCGCGCAGCGCATCGGCGATGGGGGGGGTGACGAATTTCGACACGTCCCCGCCAAGGCGCGCGATCTCCTTGACCAGCTTGGAGGCGATGGCCTGGCGGCGGGCATCGGCCATCATGAAGACGGTCTCGATGCTGCTGTCCAGGGCGCGGTTCATGCCGACCATCTGGAACTCGTATTCGAAATCGGCCACCGCGCGCAGGCCGCGCACGATGATGCTGGCGCCCACGTCGCGGGCGCAGTCGATCAGCAGGTTCTCGAACGGGTGGACGACGATCTCTCCGCCGGTCTTGGCGACGATGGCGTCGCATTCGGCCTGCACCATCGCCACGCGCCGCTCAAGGTCGAACAGCGGGCCCTTGTCGCGGTTGATGGCGACGCCGATCACCAGCCGGTCGACCAGCGCCATCGCGCGCTGGATGATGTCGATATGCCCCAGCGTGATCGGGTCGAACGTGCCGGGATAGAGGCCGATGCGCATGGGTGTCGCGTCCTTGGTGTCGGGGTCGTCCCGCAAGGCAAAGCGCATCTGCCCCGTGATTGCAAGATCGTGATCGGCTGCGACGATGCGTCAGCTGCCCATGATCATGCCGGTCAGAGCCTCTTTTTCGGCCGCCAGTTCCTTGAGCCGTCCGCTGACCGCATCCCCGATCGAGATGACGCCCAGCATGTTTCCCTGGTCGTCGACGACCGGCATGTGCCGGAACCGCCCCTCGGTCATCCGCTCCAGGATGGTCAGCGCGTCCTCTCCGGTGGTGCAGGTCTGGACCTGGGTGGTCATCACGCCGCTGATGGGCTGGGACAGCACCTCGGGGCCGTGCTTGCCCAGTTGCCGCACGATGTCACGTTCGGACAGGATGCCGTCGGGGCGCCGCCCATCGGTGGACACCACCACCGCACCGATCCGCTTGTCCGCCAGCAGGCGCGCGGCCTCGGCCAGGGTGGTGTCGGGCGCGATCGTCACGATCGACCCCGCGTCGATCCACGGCTTGGCGGTGTCCGATTTCATCGACAGCAACTGCTTGACCAGCATGATGGGCCCCCTCCGGCTTGCTTGGCCTCATCATTTTCGCCAAATCCGCCCGCGTCAAGCCCGACCATCGCGGGCCGGCGGTCGCGGCCCCTCCAGGCGGGCGACCTCGGCGCGGATGCCCTGCGCCAGCGCCTCGGCCAACAGCGTCAGGCGGCGCGAGGCGCGGTCATCGGCATGGCGCACCAGCCAGAAGCTGCGCGTCAGCGCGATGCGGTCGGTCAGCACCCGCCGCACTCCCGGCGCAAAGGGCAACGCGAAATCATGCACGATGCCCAACCCCGCCCCCGCCCGCACCGCCTGCATCTGCACCGCGACCGAATTGCTGCTGATCTGTGCGCCCTCGACCCCGGTGGCGGACAGATAGTCCAGCTCTCGGTCAAAGATCATGTCGGGGATATAGCTGATCATCCGATGCCCGCGCAGATCGGCCAGCGTCCGCAGCGGCGGGTGCCGGGCCAGATAATCGGCATGTCCGGCCAGATGCAGGTGATAATCAGTCAACCGCTGCACCATCAGCCGCCCCGCATCGGGGGGCGACACGGTGATGGCCATGTCGGCCTCGCGCCGGGTCAGGTTGACGACGCGCGGCAAGGCCACGATCTGGATCTCCAGCCCCGGATGGGCGTCGCACAGATCGCGCGCCACCTGCGGCAGCAGATAGTTCGCGCAGCCGTCCGGCGCGCCGATGCGCAGCTGTCCGGTCAGGCCCGCCTCGCGGGTGACGGCCTCGGTCGCGGCGGTGGCGGCCAGCTCGGCCGCCTCGGCCGGGGCCATCAGGCGCGACCCTTCGGCGGTCAGCTGATAGCCCGTCGGCGTCTTGAGAAACAGCGCCGCGCCCACCGCCCCCTCCAGCCGGGCGATGCGGCGGCCCACGGTGGACGCGTCCATCGCCAGCCTGCGCCCCGCGCCCGACAGGCTCTCGGCCCGCGCGACGGCCAGAAAGATGCGCAGATCGTCCCAGTCCATGCCGCTACCTTTGCAAAAACGCAAAACCCTTTTGCCAGCATTCCCCTTTATTCCGCAAATCCGCAAGACTAGGCTGCGCCCAACAGTTGCAGGAGGATGCGATGAAAGAGATACATCACTGGATCGACGGCAAGGAAGTCAAAGGCACCTCGGGCCGGTTTTCCGACGTCTATAACCCCGCCACGGGCGAGGTTCAGGCCCGCCTGTCGCTGATCACCAAGGCCGAGATGGACGACGCCATCGCCCGCGCCGCCAAGGCCCAGATCGCATGGGGCGCCACCAACCCGCAGCGCCGGGCGCGCGTGATGATGGCCTTTGTCGGCCTGATCAACCGCGACATGGACAAGCTGGCCGAGGCCCTGTCCAGCGAGCACGGCAAGACCTTCCCTGACGCCAAGGGCGACATCCAGCGCGGGCTGGAGGTGATCGAGTTCTGCATCGGCGCGCCGCATCTGCTCAAGGGCGACTTCACCGACAGCGCCGGTCCCGGCATCGACATGTATTCCATGCGCCAGCCCCTGGGCGTGGTCGCGGGCATCACGCCCTTCAACTTTCCCGCCATGATCCCGCTGTGGAAGATGGGCCCTGCCCTGTCCGCCGGCAACGCGATGATCCTGAAGCCGTCCGAGCGTGACCCCTCGGTTCCCCTGATGCTGGCCAAGCTGTTGCAGGAGGCCGGCCTGCCCGACGGCGTGCTGCAGGTGGTGAACGGCGACAAGGAATCGGTCGACGCGATCCTGGACAGCGAGGTCATCCAGGCCGTGGGCTTTGTCGGTTCGACCCCCATCGCGCAATACATCTATGAACGCGCCGCCGCGACCGGCAAGCGCGCGCAGTGCTTTGGCGGCGCCAAGAACCACATGATCATCATGCCCGACGCCGACCTGGATCAGGCCGCCGATGCGCTGGTCGGTGCCGGGTTCGGGGCTGCGGGCGAACGCTGCATGGCGATCTCGGTCGCGGTGCCGGTGGGCGACAAGACTGCAGACGCGCTGATCGAAAAGCTGATCCCGCGGATCGAGAAGCTGAAGGTCGGCCCCTGGACCGCCGGCAACGACATCGACTACGGCCCGGTCGTGACCAAGGCCGCCAAGGAGAACATCCTGCGCCTGATCCAGACTGGCGTCGATCAGGGCGCGGACCTGGTCGTGGACAGCCGCGACTTCAACCTGCAGGGCTACGAGGACGGCTTCTTCGTAGGGCCCCACCTGTTCGACCGCGTGACCCCTGACATGGACATCTACAAGACCGAGATCTTCGGCCCGGTCCTGTCCACCGTCCGCGCCGCGACCTATGAGGACGCGATCAAGCTGGCCATGGACCACGAATACGGCAACGGCACCGCGATCTATACCCGCGATGGCGACACGGCGCGCGATTTCGCGAACCGCATCAATATCGGCATGGTCGGCATCAACGTGCCGATCCCGGTGCCGCTGGCCTATCACACCTTCGGCGGCTGGAAGAAATCGGGCTTCGGCGACCTGAACCAGCACGGCCCGGATGCGTTCCGCTTCTATACGCGGACCAAGACCGTGACGGCCCGCTGGCCGTCGGGCATCAAGGAAGGCGGAGAGTTCAACTTCAAGGCCATGGACTGACGCCGATACGGCACGCGACGTGGCGGGGGGTCCGGGGGGCAGCCAGCCCCCCGGCACCTCGCGGGACGCAAGCCCGGCGCGTCGTGGCAACCAGGACGGACCCATGACGACTGATCCCGACTTCACCCTGGGCATCGAAGAGGAATACCTTCTCGTCGATGCCGACACCCTGCAGCTGGCCGCAGCCCCCGACGCGCTGATGCAGGCGCTGACGGCCGATCTGGGCGACCAGGTCAGCCCCGAATTCCTGCGCTGCCAGGTCGAGATCGGCACCCCGGTCAGCGCCGACATCCGCGCCGCGGGCGATCATCTGCGCGACCTGCGCGGCACCGTCGCGCGGCGCGCTGCCGAATATGGGCTGGCGCCCATTTCGGCCTCGTGCCACCCCTTCGCGGATTGGCGCGACCAGGACCATACCGACAAGGACCGCTACAACCAGCTGTCACGCGACATGGGCGGCGTGGCGCGGCGTATGCTGATCTGCGGCATGCATGTCCATGTGGGCATCCCCGACCCCGCGCAGCGCATCGACCTGATGAACCAGCTGGCCTATTTCCTGCCGCATCTGCTGGCGCTGTCGGCCTCCAGCCCCTATTGGCTGGGCGAGGATACGGGGCTTGCCTCGTACCGCACCACGGTTTTCGGGGACATGCCCCGCACCGGCCTGCCCCCGCAGATGGGCAGCTGGGACGAATTCGAACGCTCGGTCCAGGCCCTGACCGACCTGGGCATCATCGAGGACAGCAGCAAGATCTGGTGGGACCTGCGCCCCAGCAGCAAATACCCCACGCTGGAAACCCGCATCTGCGACGCCTGCCCGCGGATCGAGGATGCACTGACGCTGGCCGCCCTGATCCAGACCACCCTGCGCATGCTGTGGCGCCTGTCGCGCAGCAACCAGCGCTGGCGCCAGTACGAGCCGTTCCTTCTGGCCGAGAACCGCTGGCGCGCGCTCCGCTATGGCACGACCGAGGGAATGATCGACTTTGGCGCGGGCCGGATCATCCCGTTCCAGCAGATCGCGGACGACTGGCTGGGCCTGATCGCGCAGGATGCCGATGCGCTGGACTGTCAGCCGCATGTCGCCCGCCTGCGCGAGATGGTGGCCGATGGCACCGCATCCGAGGCACAGCGCGCCGTCCATGCCCGCGCCCGGCAGGCCGGGGCCGATGACGCCCACGCCCTGCGGGCCGTCACCCACCACCTGACGCAGGAGTTCACCCGCGACCTCTGACCGCTTGCAACACTGTCGCAACATCTGCCAATTAAACATCTGTTCAATTCAGACCGGTCCGGGGAGGGGCTGCCGATGGATTTCGCACTGACCGAGGAACAGCAGGCCATCTTTGACATGGCCCGCGATTTCGGGGCCGACCGCATCGCGCCCCATGCCCGCGCATGGGAGGCCCAAGGCACCATCCCCCGCGACCTTTGGCCCGATGTGGCGGCCCTGGGCCTGGGCGGCATCTTCGTCTCCGAGGATCACGGCGGCACCGGCCTGTCGCGCCTGGACGGCACGCTGGTCTTCGAGGCGCTGTCGATGGCCTGCCCTTCGGTCGCGTCCTTCCTGTCGATCCACAACATGTGCGGCGGCATGATCGACAAGTTCGGCAGCGACGAGGCCCGCGCCCGCTGGCTGCCCGACCTGTGTTCGATGACGACGATCTTCAGCTATTGCCTGACCGAACCGGGCTCCGGGTCGGACGCCGCCGCCCTGCGCACCCGCGCGGACCGCGACGACCAGGGCTGGCGCCTGAACGGGACCAAGGCCTTCATCAGCGGCGGCGGCTACAGCGATGCCTATATCGCGATGGTGCGGACCGGCGCGGATGGCCCCAAGGGGATCAGCACCGTGATCGTGCCCGACGGCACGCCGGGCCTGTCCTTCGGGGGGCTTGAGGACAAGATGGGCTGGCGGTCCCAGCCCACCGCCCAGGTCCAGTTCGACGATTGTATCATCCCCCAGGGAAACCTGCTGGGCGAGGAGGGTCGCGGCTTCAGCTATGCGATGGCGGGCCTCGACGGCGGTCGCCTGAACATTGCCGCAGCCGCCCTGGGCGGGGCGCAGGCCGCGTTGGATCAGACGGTGGCCTATATGGGCGACCGCAAGGCGTTCGGCAAATCGCTGGACCAGTTCCAGGCCCTGCAGTTCCGCCTGGCCGAGATGGAGACCGCCCTGCAATCGTCGCGCATCTTCCTGCGCCAGGCCGCGTGGAAGCTGGACCAGGGCACACCCGACGCCACCAAGTTCTGCGCCATGGCCAAGCTGCACGTCACCGACCGCGCCTTCGAGGTCGCCAACCAGTGCCTGCAGCTGCATGGCGGCTATGGCTATCTGGCCGATTACGGCATCGAAAAGATCGTCCGCGACCTGCGCGTCCACCAGATCCTGGAGGGCACGAACGAAATCATGCGCCTGATCATCGGCCGCGCCCTTCTGGCGGAAAGGGCATAGGATGGACCTGCATATCCGCATCACCGGGCGCGCGGGCCGCATCACGCTGGCCCGGCCACAGGCGCTGAATGCGCTGACCCATGACATGGCGCTGGCCATCCACCGCGCGCTGGACGATTGGCAGGGCGATGACGCCGTGGCGCTGGTCGTTATCGACGCCCAAGGCGACCGCGCCTTTTGCGCGGGCGGCGACATCGCGGCGGTCTATCACGCGGGTCTGGCGGGTGATCACCAGCTGGGCCGCGACTTCTTTCGCGACGAATACCGCATGAACGCGGCCATCGCCGATTTCCCGAAACCCATCGTGGCCTTCATGCAGGGCTTTGTCATGGGCGGCGGCGTGGGGGTCGGCGGCCATGCCAGCCACCGCATCGTGGGCGACACGACCCGCATCGCCATGCCCGAAAGCGGCATTGGCCTGATCCCGGATGTGGGCGGCACGTGGCTGTTGTCGCGCGCGCCGGGGCGGATCGGTGAGTATCTGGCGCTGACCGGCGCGCGGATGGGTCCGGGCGACGCGATCCATGCTGGCTTCGCGGATTTTTTCATCCCTGAAGCCGACTGGCCCGCGCTGATCACCGCGCTGGAGCGGGACGGCGATGTCGGGGTCCTGCGCGGCCAGCCCGCTCCCGCCGCCACGCTGGACCGGCGCGACCTGTCCGCGTTCGGCGGCCGCACCCTGCCCGAGATCATCGCAGCGCTGGAGGCCGCGGGCGATACCGAGGCGCTAGCCCCCCTGCGCCGCAATTCGCCGCTGTCGATGGCTGCGGGCCTTGCGATGGTGCGCGCCGCCCGCGCCGACACCCGGATGCAGCAATCGCTGAGCCGAGAGTTCCGCTTTACCGCCCGCGCCACCGCGGACAGCGATTTCCTGGAGGGCGTGCGCGCCCAGATCATCGACAAGGACCGCCAGCCCGTCTGGCGCCACGACCCGACCGAGGACAAGCTGAGCGCCATGCTTGCGCCGCTTGGGGATGACGAATTGCTGTGGGAGGATGCAGAATGAGGATCGGCTTTATCGGACTGGGCAATATGGGCGCGCCCATGGCCGCCAACCTGGCCGCCGCCGGGCATCAGGTTGCGGGCTTTGACACCGCCGCCCCGGCGCCGCAGGGCGTGACCGCCGCCGCCAGCGCCGCTGATGCCGTGCACGATGCCGATGTGGTCATCACCATGCTGCCCAACGGCCAGATCCTGCAGGCGGTCGCGGCCCAGATCATCCCGGCGATGCGGGCGGGGGCGGTGCTGTGCGACTGTTCGACCGTCGATGTCGACAGCGCCCGCGCCGTCGCCCGCATGGCGCGCGATGCGGGCCTGGGCGCGCTGGATGCGCCGGTTTCGGGCGGCACAGGGGGTGCGCAGGCCGGGACGCTGACCTTCATGGTCGGCGGCGATACGGGCGATTTCGCGACCTTCCAGCCGCTGTTCGAGGTGATGGGCCAAAAGGCAGTCCATTGCGGCGACAGCGGCGCGGGACAGGCGGCGAAGATCTGCAACAACATGATCCTGGGCGTCACCATGATCGCCACCTGCGAGGCCTTTTCCCTGGCCGACAAGCTGGGACTGGACCGGCAGAAGATGTTCGACGTGGTCTCGACCAGCTCGGGCTATAGCTGGTCGATGAACGCCTATTGCCCCGCGCCGGGGGTCGGTCCGGTCAGCCCGGCCGATCGCGACTATGCGCCCGGTTTTGCGTCCGAGCTGATGCTCAAGGACCTGAACCTGTCCCAGATGGCGGCCGAATCGGTCGGTGCCGACACGCCGATGGGGGCGCTGGCGCGCCAGCACTACGAGGATTTTGTCGAGCGCGAGGACGGTCGCGGGCGTGATTTTTCTGCCATGCTGCCCAGATTGTCGCAGCGCCAGCGCTAACAGCACCCCTTGCATACCCTGAATTAACCTTTGATGTGCTCAAGATCGGAGGTCACGGATGGGGGCGACAATGGCGGCACGATGGGGATTGACGGCGGGCGTGATTGTCACGGTGACCCTGTTGTTCCTCGTCGGCCTGCGGCCCGGGGCGCAGGCTGCGGATCAGGCCCCCCCGGTGGTGGGTGACGTGCCCCCGCCCGCACAGACCCGGCTGATCGACAATCCCGGCATCTACGGGCTGGGCCCCGACCTGCCCGGCAGCCGCTATGCCGTTGTCGCCGGGCATCTGGTGCGCATCGACACCGCCAGCGGCAAGATCCAGTCGGTGCTGCGCCCTATTCCGCCGAAATAGGCGCATCCCCCAGATCACGACATGGCTGCCATGCTGGCAGGGGCGGAACCCGCCACCCCATCCTGGGTTGAGCCATGACCGTTGAATGAGGACACGATGACGCCGCTGCACCCCTTTGCCGCCGTGGCGGCAGGGACAATGCTCGGACTTGCCGCCCTGACCGCCCCCAACACGATCCCCACGCAGGGTCTGCCCGATACCGGGCAGGCCTGTCAGCAGGGTTGTGCGGGTACCGTTGCCGCGGTGCCGCCCATCGGGCAGACGGTGCCGCCGGACAGCGTTCATCGCGTGACGATGCCGGGTCGTTATGGGCTGGCAGGCCTGCCCGACGGGCAGGAATTCGCCATCATAGCCGGGCATCTGGTGCGGATCGACGCGATCGACCGCCGTGTGCTGTCGGTCCTGCGCCCCGTCCCGCGGCTGCTGGACTAGCCGTCCAGCAGCGACCGCGCGGCCTCGGTCGCGGCGTCGGTGACCCGATCTCCGGCCAGCATGCGCGCGATCTCGGCCACGCGGTCGGGCTGGGACAGGGGCACCACGGTCGAGGTGGTCATTCCATCCGTCACCGATTTCGACACCCGGAAATGCTCCGCACCCAAGGCCGCGACCTGCGGGGAATGGGTGATGACCAGAACCTGCGCCCCATCGGCCAGAGTCTGCAGGCGTCGGCCCACAGCATCGGCGGTCGCACCGCCAACGCCTCGGTCGATTTCGTCGAAGATCATGACCAGAGCATCATTGCCGCGCGCCAGGCACACCTTCAAAGCCAGCAGAAAACGCGACAGCTCACCCCCCGAGGCGATCTTGTCCAAGGGGCCCGAAGGCGCGCCCGGGTTGGTCGCGACCGTGAAGGCCACCACGTCACGCCCGTCAGGCCCCGGATCGGCCCGAGAGACGACCGTGCGGAACACCGCCCGCTCCATCTTCAGGGGGACCAGTTCGGCGGTGACCGCCTGATCCAGACGCCCGGCGGCCTCGGTCCGCGCATGGGTCAGCCCGGCGGCGGCGGCGTCATAGGCGGCCTCGGCATCGCGGGCGGCCTGGCGCAGGGCGCCCATGCTCGCCTCGCCCGCGTCCAGCCGCTCAAGCCTGCCGCGCAGCTGATCGGCAAGCCCCGCCAGATCATCCGCCAGCACGTCATGCTTGCGGGCCAGCGCGCGCAGCGCGAACAGCCGCTCCTCTGTAGCCTCCAGGGCATGCGGGTCGAAATCCAGCGCAGAAAGGGTGTTCTCGACCCCCTGGGTCGCCTCGCCCAGCTCGATCAGGGCACGGGACAGGGCGGCCAGCGGCTCGTCCAGGCGGCCCTCGGCGCGATCCGATGCCCCCTCCAGCCAGCGCGCGGCATCGACCATCGCCCCTTCGGCCCCGTCGCCCCCCAGCATCTGCAGGGCTCGGGCCACGTCGTCGCGAATCCGCTCGGCCCCCTGCATGGAGCGTCGGGCGATGTCCAGGCGCTGCTCCTCCCCCGGCTCTGGGGCCAGCTTGTCCAGTTCGGCCACCGAATGGCGCAGGAATTCCTCCTCCACGCGGGCGGCGGCCAAGGCGGCCTCGGCCTCCTCCAGCGCGCGGGCGGCTTCGCGGCGGGCGGCCCAGGCTGCGCGCACCGGCGCAAGATCCATCGCGCCGAACGCATCCAGCAGCACCCGGTGTCCGCGCGGGTTCAGCAGGCCGCGATCGTCATGCTGACCATGCAGCTCGACCAGAACCTCGGAGAGCTGGCGCAGCACCTCGCCCGACACGCGGCGGTCGTTGACCCAGCCCGTCTTGCGCCCGTCCAGCGCATTGACCCGCCGTAGGATCAGCTCATCATCGTCGATGGTGATGCCCGCCTCGGCCAGCAGGGCGCGGGCCGGATGGGCGGCGGGAAGGTCGAACACGGCCTGCACCTCTCCCTGGGTCGCGCCTTGCCGAACCAGATCGGCGCGAGAGCGCCAGCCCAGCACAAAGCCCAGACAGTCCAGCAGGATCGACTTGCCCGCCCCGGTCTCTCCGGTCAGCACGTTCAGGCCGGGGCCGAAGGACAGGTCCAGCCGGTCGATCAGCAGCATGTCGCGGATGTCCAGCGATCTCAGCATGGGCCGCGACCCGCGCAACGGGTGGTCATTACAGCCAGCGCCCCTGGATCGTCTGGCGATAGACGTTGGTCAGCCAGCTGTCGCCGCGCGATTCCGCGCTGAGACCGCGCCCGCGCAGCTGCTGGAAGGCGTCTTGGTAGAAGGGCGACGACTGGAAGTTGTGACCCAGGATCGCGCCCGCCGTCTGCGCCTCGTCCAGCAGGCCCAGGGCCAGATAGGCCTCGACCAGGCGCAGCAGCGCCTCGGGGGTCTGGCTGGTGGTCTGGAACTCCTCGACCACGACGCGGAAGCGGTTCACGGATGCCGCGTAATGCCCCTGTTTCAGGTAATAGCGGCCGATCTCCATCTCCTTGGCGGCAAGGTGATCGAAGGCCAGGTCGAATTTCAGGATCGCGCTGCGGGCATATTCGCTGTCGGGATATTGCTCGATCACCGTGCGCAGCCCTTGCAGCGCCTGAAAGGTCAACCCCTGGTCACGGCCCACGTCGTCGATCTGGTCGTAATAGGACAGCGCCAGCAGGTATTGCGCATAGGCCGCATCCTCATCGCCCGGATAGGCGTCCAGGAACCGCTGCGCCGCGCCGCGCGCCTCCTCATAATTCTGTGCCTTGTGATTGCCATAGGCCTGCATGATCAGCGCGCGCTTGGCCCATTCGGAATAGGGATACAGCCGCTCGATCTCGCTGAAATAGATGACGGCATCGGCGGGACGGCGGGAATTCTCCAACTCGAACTCACCGCGCTTGTAGATCTCCTCGGCGGTGAAGCGGTCCAGGTTCTGCCGCTGCGCCGCGTCCCGGTTGCCGCCGCAGCCGGTCAGGACCAGGCCCGCCAGTGCCGTAGCCATCACCGAAGCCGAGATTTTCGAGCCCGCCATCTTTATCCTGCCCTACGATTTTGCCGATGCGCCGCCCGCCACGGGGCGGCGATGCCGGCATGCTCTAGCACAGAACATCAGGGGGCGCAAAATGGCAATCCGTTGAATTCCGGCATGGTCCGGGACGTCCCGGCATCATTCCGCGGCAAAGACCGCGGCGATTCGGGGGCGCGCATAATCGGCAACGCCCGCACCCGGCAGACGGCCCTCCAGCTCTGGAGAGCACAGCTCCCAGGTCCAGGCGTCGGGGTCCGCGAACAGCGCGCGCAGCAGGCGGTTCGTCATCGCATGCCCGGCCCGGTGCCCGGTATAGCGCGCCAGAAGCGGCGCCCCCGCCAGCGCCAGATCGCCGGTCGCGTCCAGCATCTTGTGGCGCACGGCCTCGTCGGTGTGACGCAGGCCGCCCGGCGACAGGACGCGCCCGCCATCGACGACCACCGCGTTCAGATAGGTGCCACCCAAGGCCAGACCGTTGCGGCGCATCGCATCGACATCCGCCGCCCGGCAGAAGGTACGGCTGTCCGCCAATTCACGCACAAAGGCGCCGTTCGCCATGTCCAGACGCTTTTCCTGATGCCCGATGGCGGCATCGGCAAAGTCGATCTCGAAATCGATCTCCAGGTGGTCGGCGGGGGACAGGCGGGCAAAGGCGTCGCCCTCGCGGACCTCGACCGGGCGCAGCACGCGGATGGCGCGCAGCGGTGCGGCCTGACGCGCGATGCCCGTCTCCAAGATGCCGGCCACAAAGGGGGCGGAGGAGCCGTCCAGAATGGGAATTTCGGGGCCGTCGATCGTCACCAGCGCGTTGTGGATGCCGGTTCCGGCCAGCGCGGCCATGACATGTTCGACCGTCGAGAGGGTGACGCCCTGACCGTTATCCAGCAGGGTGCACAGGCGCGACGGGGTCACGTGATCCCACATTGCCGGGATGTCGACATGCGGAGACAGGTCCGTGCGGCGGAAGACGATGCCGTGACCGGCCGGGGCGGGATGGATGTCCAGACGGGCCGAGGCCCCGGAATGAAGCCCAACGCCCTGAAAGGTCACCGTGTCGTTCAGCGTCGCCTGCATGGTGTGCCTGCCTTCGGAATGTTCTGCGGGGTGCGGATCGCCCCTCGTATCATTCCAGCTAGGTCCGGTCCGCCATGCGTTCAATTAACGTTTTGTAACGGGGTGAAACATTCGGTCGCTGCAACCCTGCAACCTGCGGATGATTTAACTTAAAGGCCTGATATCCATGCAAAAAGGGCCGCCTTGGGGCGGCCCTTTCGTCAGCTTTCCATGCCGGTATCGTGATCCGGCTCAGTTGGCCTGACGGCGCAGGAAAGCCGGGATTTCGACATTGTCCTTGCCGCTGGCATCGGGGCTGGCCAGGTCGTCAAAGTCGGTATCCTGCTGGCGCGCACGCACGGCCACACGCTCGTTCACGCGGTCGGCGATCGAGGAGGCGGCGGGTTTCTGCGCGCCCGGCTGGTCGGTGCCGTGGCCGGCCATCCGCTCCAGCATGCGGCCAAGACCGCTCATGCGGCTGGCGCCACCGGCGGTGGCGGGCTGCTGGGGCTGGGCCGGTGCGCGGCCGTGATTGTCCACGGCGCGGCGCAGACGCTCCATCACCTCGGGGGCGGGCTGGCCGGGACGGGCACCCTGCGGCGCGCGCGGTGCGACAAAGGCCGACGCGTCATCGTCGATGCGCACGGCGGTCTGGCGGGCGCTGTCCTTGGGCTGATAGGCGGGCTGCGGCATGTCCTCCTCGGCGCGGGGCGCTTCGGCACGCAGGGCGGGCGTCTCGGCCACCGGGGGGGCGACACGGCGCGGCGGCATGACGGGCTCCTCGGCGGGTGCGGCGACCTGCGGGTTCTGCGTCAGCGGCGCAGCCATCGTGCGGCGCGGCGAGGGGACCTCGACCGCACCGGCGCCGGCATCGATGCCCGTCGCCACGACCGACACGCGGATCGCGCCGTCCATGTCGGGGTCCAGGGTCGAGCCGACGATGATGTTGGCGTCGCTGTCCACCTTGTCGCGGATGACATTGGCGGCCTCGTCCAGCTCGAACAGGGTCATGTCATAGCCGCCGGTGATGTTGATCAGCACGCCGCGCGCGCCGTTCAGGCTGATCTCGTCCAGCAGCGGGTTGGCGATGGCGCGCTCGGCGGCTTCCTGAGCGCGGTTCTCGCCCGAGGCCTCGCCGGTGCCCATCATGGCCTTGCCCATCTCGTCCATCACGGCGCGGACGTCGGCAAAGTCCAGGTTGATCAGGCCGGGACGGACCATCAGGTCGGTCACGCCCTTGACGCCCTGGTACAGCACGTCGTCGGCCATCGCGAAGGCCTCGGTGAAGGTGGTCTTTTCGTTGGCCAGGCGGAACAGGTTCTGGTTCGGGATGATGATCAGCGTGTCCACGACCTTCTGCAGGGCCTCGACGCCCTCCTCGGCCTGGCGCATCCGCTTGGACCCCTCGAACTGGAAGGGCTTGGTCACGACGCCGACGGTCAGGATGCCCATCTCGCGCGCGGCCTGAGCGATGATCGGGGCCGCGCCGGTGCCGGTGCCGCCGCCCATGCCGGCGGTGATAAAGCACATATGCGCGCCCATCAGGTGATCGACGATGTCCTCGATGGTCTCCTCGGCGGCCTTGGCGCCGATGGTCGGCTTGGCGCCCGCGCCCAGACCCTCGGTCACCTTGGGACCCATCTGGATGCGGCTGGTCGCACGGCTCTGCTGCAGGGCCTGCGCGTCGGTGTTGGCCACCACGAACTCGACCCCGTCCAGCTGCTTCTGGATCATGTTATTGACGGCGTTGCCGCCAGCGCCCCCGACCCCGAAGACGGTGATGCGCGGCTTCAGCTCTTCTTCATCGTTCATCATCAGATTGAGGTTCATGGTATC
The DNA here is from genome assembly GCF_001724535.1 of Paracoccus sp. SCN 68-21. Lineage (NCBI taxonomy): Bacteria > Pseudomonadati > Pseudomonadota > Alphaproteobacteria > Rhodobacterales > Paracoccaceae > Paracoccus > Paracoccus sp. SCN 68-21. The sequence goes on from NZ_MEES01000002.1 coordinate 58,087, forward strand.
CGCCTGTTATCGCTGCTTGCTCTGGGAGGCGGGTATGCCGCTCGAATCCCGGTCTTTGATGATCATCGTAACCATTCGGGCCCCTTGCGTCACCCGAAAAAGCCCCGCCCTGCGCAAAATCTGGAGGGTTGGCCCTTGAAATAGGCGGCATCTTGCCACATCCCCATAATATGGTGGGGAAGACCCCACCACGCCCCAGAAACCGGTCGGTCCGCCCCTACCAGTTGTTCTTGAACCACCGATAGGCGCGGCGCAGGCTGCGCCCCGGATAGCGGTCGGCGGGCATCTCGAAATCCCACCATTCGTCCTGCGGATGGGCCGCGAACAGGGCCAGCCCCACAGCGCTGGAAAAGCTGGGATCGGTCAGCTGATGGGCCAGCCCGTCGATGCGCAGCGGCCGTCCGCAGCGGATGTTCGGCCCCAGGATGCGCGCGGCCAGCCCGTCCAGGCCGGGGATCTGGCTGCCGCCGCCGGTCAGCACGATCTGCTGGCTGGGCATGTGGTCGAAGCCCGCCGCATCCAGGACCTCGCGGACATGCTCCAGGATCTCCTCGACCCGGGGACGCATGACGCCGATGACGTCGGCGCGGCTGACCTGGCGGCGATCGGCCTCCCAGTCCCCGGTCTCTCCGCCGACATCGATCATGTCGCGGTCGTCGCGACCCGTGGCCTCGACCCCGCCATTCAGCGTCTTGAGCCGCTCTGCCACGGGCAGGCTGACCCGCAGCCCCTGGGCGATGTCCTGGGTGATCAGGTTGCCGCCGATGGGCACATGGTCCGAAAAGATCATGTGCTTTTTGACAAAGATCGTGACGCCGGTGCCACCGCCGCCGAAATCGACGCAGGCCGCGCCCAGCTCCTGCTCATCCTCGACCAGTGACGCGCGGGCCGAGGCATAGGGCGCCGAGGCGATGCCCGCTAGCTCCAGGTCGCAGCGGCGGATGCATTGCACCAGGTTGCCGATGGAATCGCCGTCCACGGTCAGCACATGCATGTCGCAGAACAGCTTGTTGCCCAGATGGTCGCGCGGATCTGCCAGGTTGCTGCGGTTGTCGACCGCGAAATTCACCGGCTGCGCGTGCAGCACCTCACGGCCGCGGCCGAAATCGGGCGTGTCGCAGGCGGCCAGTACGGATGCCACATCCGCCTCTCCGACCTTGCCCGCGGCCAGCACGATCTCTCCGGCCAGGCCATAGGAGGCGGGCCGCCCCCCGGACAGACAGGCGATGACGTGATCGACCCGCACGCCCGCCAGCTTTTGCGCGGCGGCGACGACGGTACGGATGGCGCGCTCGGTCTCGGCCATGGTCTCGATCTCGCCGCGGCGCATGCCGCGCGACCGGGTCGAAGCCGCGCCGATCACGCGGAAATTCACCTGGCCCGCCATCGGCCCCACGCCGTCGGTCTCGCGGAAGGTGCCGGTCCCGTCGAACCGCAGCACCAGGCAGGCGATCTTGGACGTGCCGATGTCCAGAATGCCGATCACGCCCCGCTGGAGGGCGGCGCGGCGGATGTTCCGCATGGCGCGCTGAGTCTGATACAGGTCTGTCATTCGCCGGTCCCTCCCCTGTTGGTCATCCTTCGGTCTCCTCGGTCAGGATGCTGCCGTCGGGGGCCAGCATCGGCAGACCGCGCGCGGTGCGGATGGTGTTGCGCGCGTCGATGCCAAGGCGCAGGACCGGCCGCGTCGGGTCGCGCAGATCGACGGTGGCGATGTCGCGGCCCAGCATGTCCTCGGCCCGGTCCAGCGCGATGGCGGCCTCCAGCGCGATCACCGCGCCGGTCTGGGGCAGCAGGATGCGCTGGCCGTGATCCAGGACCAGGTCCCACCGCCGCTCGCCGCGCCGCACCAGGCCGCGCACGCGAGGCAGGATGGGACCTGCGGCGTCGAACAGGGCCAGCGCCTCGTCGGTGGCCAGATCGGCCCCCTCTCCGGTGATCATCGGCAGGTCGGCGCGCACATCGCGCGAGGTCACGCTGGCCACCCGGTGCCCGCCCGCATCCAGCATGTCGATGCCGCGCGCATGCCGCCACAGGATCGCGGGTTCGCGTTCCTTGACCACGGCCGACAGGATGCCGCCCGGCTTGATGCGCAGGTCGATGGTCTCGACCGCGTCCAGCTGCAGCACCTGCAGGCGCAGCGCGGCCAGATCGATGTCAAAGCTGGAGGCCGGCAGATCCACCGGCAGCATCGCCCGCAGCGCGCGATCCACGACCGGGGAGGCGCCTTCGATGGTCATCACGCGGACCTGGAATTCGTCACGGCTCTGAACCTTGGTCACGGCGGTGGTGACGGTGTCGGTCAGCATCGCACGCCGATCCTCGTCGGCCAGCCACAGGCCCGCCACCATCGCCAGAACAAAGGCCGGGACGCCGACGCGAAAGACCCGGCGATACAGCGGCGTCAGCCACACCCGCTGCAGGCGGTATTTCAGGCGCGAGGGCGCCGGGTCGCGGCGCTGCCGCCCGGGCGGAGGGGTGATCTGCTTGCCGGGGCGGTGATCGATCACGACCGGCACAGCGCGTCCTCCACCATCCAGCGCATCAGCGCCGGAAAGTCGATGCCGGCATGGGCGGCCTGTTCGGGGGCCAGGCTGGTGGGGGTCATGCCGGGCTGGGTGTTCAGCTCCAGGATGATCAGCCCGTCCAGGCCGCGCGCCTCGTCCCACCGGAAATCGGTGCGCGTCAGGCCGGTGCAGCCAAGCGCCTTGTGTGCGCGCACCGCCATCTCCAGGCAGGCGGCGCGGATGTCCTCGGGGATGTCCGCGGGGATCACGTGGCGCGACCCGCCGACGGTGTATTTCGCGGCGTAGTCATACCAGCCTTCGGTGACGATCTCGGTCACCTCCAGCGCGCGGTCGCCCATCACCGTGGTCGTCAGCTCGCGCCCCGGCGCGTAGGTTTCCACCATCACGCGGGCGGGCATGTCGGGCGACAAAGCGGGCGGCTGGTCGTCCGCGTCATGGACGATATAGACGCCCACGGATGACCCTTCGTCATTGGGCTTGACCACATAGGGGGGCGGGATGACGTGGCGCTGGCGCACCTCACTGGCATCGGCGATCACGCTTTCCACCACCGGCAGGTTGGCCGCGCGAAAGGCCTGCTTGGCGCGGGTCTTGTCCATCGCCAGGGCGGATGCCAGCACGCCCGAATGCGTATAGGGCAGGTTCAGCCAGTCCAGCAGACCCTGCACAGAGCCATCCTCGCCCCACCGGCCATGCAGCGCGTTGAAGACGACATCAGGGGACGCATCGGCCAGGCGGCGGACGATCTCGTCGCCGCGCGCGGTGCCAAGAGCGATCTCGGTCACCTGATATCCGGCCACCCGCAGCGCATCCGCGCATTCGCGCCCCGATGACAGTGACACCTTGCGCTCGGCAGAGGGGCCGCCCATCAGAACCGCGACCGAGTGGGCTGTCCTGCTCGACCTGCCCGCCACTGTTCGCCTTTCGTGCCCGGTTGATCCGGGCTTGATCTGGTCCGCGCCCCCTTGGACGGAGGCGTCATGTCGCAGCAGGATACAAGCAAAGCGCGAACCGCAAAAGCTGAATTTCTGCCGCGCGCGCAGAATGTTGCGCGGGCAGGTTCAGTCGGCGTCCGGGGCCGGGTCGCCGATGCGGATGACCTCCCATTGCAGGTCATGGCCGCTGTCCTCCAGGACGCGGCGGCGGACCAGCTCGCCCAGGGCCTCCAGCTCGGCGGCGGTGGCGCCGCCGGTGTTCAGCAGGAAATTGGGATGCTTTTCAGACATTTGCGCCCCGCCCCAGCTGTGGCCGCGCAGCCCCGCCCGGTCGATCAGCGACCAGGCCTTGAGGTCGTGGACATCATCCGCCTGCCCGGTCGAGCTGAAGCCCGCCGGGTTGCGGAAGGTCGATCCGGCGCTGCGCTCGCGGGTGGGCTGGCTCTCGTCGCGGCGCGCCAGCTGGTCGGCCATCCTGGCGTGCAGGCGGTCCGGGTCGCCCGGGGCCGCGCGCAGGCGGGCGCTGGTGATCACCCAATCGGTGGGCAGATGCGTCTCGCGATAGCCAAAGCGCAGGTCGGCGGGGGTCAGCGTGACCACCTGACCCTGTCGCGTGACGGCCTGCGCGTCGATCAGATGGTCGGCCATATAGCTGCCATAGCAGCCCGCATTCATCCGCACGGCGCCGCCGATGCTGCCCGGGATGGTGCGCAGAAAGGTCAGGTCCAGCCCGGATTCGGCGGCGCGGCGGGCCACCTGCGCATCCAGCGCGGCGGCCCCTGCGGTAACGGTTTCACCCGTGATATCAACGCTGTTGAAGGCGCGGCCAAGGCGGATCACCACGCCGCGGATGCCGCCGTCGCGCACGATCAGGTTGCTGCCCACGCCCATCGGAAAGACCGGCACGGCCGGGTCCAGCGCGGCCAGGAAATCGGACAGGTCGTCCAGATCGGCGGGCTGGAACAGCCAGTCGGCAGGGCCGCCGACGCGCAGCCAGGTCAGGCCGTCAAGGCTTCGGTCGGGGATCAGGCTGCCGCGGGGGGTGGGAAGGTCGATGCTCATGACCGAGGGTGGTAGCCAGCCGCACCGCGCCCGTCAACCGCAACACCGGCGCGCGTTGCGTCGCGGCACCGCCCGGCCCGCGCCGCACGGGATGCCAGTAAATGCTGGCGATAGGGCCGCACCGGGCGTGCACCGGACAGTCACCGCCTGTGCACAGGGCGTACACCGCTTGCGGGCGTTGCGTTCAGGGTTTGGCAACGAACGCCCCCGGTCAGAGGGCCAGCGTCGCCCCGATCAGCAGGGCGGTGACCGCCATCGCCAGCACCGTGACCGCGCCCCAGACCGACCGCCAGACCAGCCGATGGCCGCGCAGCCGCGCGATGGTCAGGCCGGCCAGCATGCCCAGCAGTGCGGGCAGCACGGTAAAGGTCTGAGCCACGATGGCCGCCAGATCGTGAAAGCCCCCCTGCCCCTGTCCCGCGCGAAACAGCTGCAGCGCGATCGCGGCCAGCAGCAGCGCCAGCACCACCAGCGGCCAACGCAGGCGCAGCCGCGCGGCGCCCCAGGCGATGACGCCCGACCCCGCCAGGCACAGGCCCGCGATCAGCCAGGGATTCACCGCTGCGCCTGCGATGCGGGGGGACGGGCACGGCGCGCGGTCGGGCGGGCCAGCAGCATCAGAAGGCCCAGGCCGAAGCCCGCGACCCCCAGCCCCGGCCCCCAATTCAGCGTCAGCCAGCCCAGGGCGGGCACGCCCGCCAGCACCAGCAGCCAGGCCGCGCCCACCTGCCAGCGCCGCGGCAGGCGCGGCATCGCACAGGCCAGCGCCAGCCACAGTCCGGCCAGCAGCAGCGACTGGACCGCCGGATCAGCCGCAGCCCTCACGCGGCGCGGCCCTGCAATCGCGCGGGCAGCGCGTTGGCCCAGGTCGAGATCGTGCCCGCGCCCAGGCAGACCACCATGTCGCCGGGGCGGGCCTGTTCGCGGACCAGCCGCTCCAGGTCGTCCTCGGACAGGATGGCGCGGGCGTGGCGGTGGCCGTGGGCGATGAGGCCCGCCACCAGATCATCGCGCGAGGCGCCGGGGATGGGCTCCTCTCCGGCGGAATAGACGTCGGCGATGGCGACCACGTCGGCCTCGTTGAAGCAGGTGCAGAAATCCTCGAACAGGTTCGACAGGCGCGAATAGCGGTGCGGCTGATGGACGGCGATCACGCGGCCGGTGCTGGCCTGGCGCGCGGCCTTGAGGACGGCGGCGATCTCCACCGGGTGGTGGCCGTAATCGTCGATGATGGTCACGCCGTTGATTTCGCCCACGCGGGTGAAGCGGCGACCGACGCCGCCGAATTTCGCCAGCGCCTCGCGGATCTCGGATTTCTTGATGCCCAGGTGACGCGCCACGGCCACGGCGGCCAGGCAGTTCGAGACGTTGTGATCGCCCGGCATGGGCAGGGTGCAGCCCTCGATCATCGGCACGGTGCCGTCGGTCGCCTCGCCCTGCAGGGCGATGTCGAACTGGGCGATGCCCTTGTCATAGGTCAGGTTCATTGCCCGCACATCGGCCTGCGCGTTGAAGCCGAAGGTGACGACGCGGCGGTCGGTCAGCCGGCCCACCAGCGCCTGAACCTCGGGGTGGTCGGTGCAGCAGACGGCCAGCCCGTAGAAGGGGATCGACGAGGCGAAATTGGTGAAGGCCTGGCGCAGCGCGTCAAAGCTGCCCCAATGCTCCATATGTTCGGGGTCGATGTTCGTCACGATGGCGATGTCGGCGGGCAGGCGGTTGAAGCTGCCGTCGGATTCGTCGGCCTCGACCACCATCCATTCGCCCGCACCGGCCCGCGCGTTGGACCCATAGGCGTGGATGACGCCGCCGTTGATCACGGTCGGGTCCAGCCCGCCCGCATCCAGCAGGGTCGCGACCATCGTGGTGGTCGTCGTCTTGCCATGCGTGCCCGCGATGGCGATGTTCGATTTCAGGCGCATCAGCTCGGCCAGCATCTCGGCGCGGCGGACGATGGGCAGGCCGCGCAGGCGGGCCTCCTCCAGCTCGGGGTTGCCCTTCTTGATGGCGGTCGAGATGACGATCACGCCCGCGCCCGCCACGTTCTCGGCGCGCTGGCCTTCGAAGACGGTGGCGCCCAGGGTCTCAAGGCGGTCGGTGATCTTGGAGCGTTTGAGGTCGCTGCCCTGCACGCGATAGCCAAGCGTCAGCAGAACCTCGGCGATGCCGGACATGCCGATGCCGCCGATGCCCACGAAATGGATGGGGCCCAGCTCTCCGGGCAGTTTGGTGGCAGCATTCATCGCGTGATCTCCTCGACGAGGTCGAATAGGCGGCGCGCCGCATCGGGGCGCGCAAGGGTCAGGGCGGCCTCTGCCATGGCCGTGGCCTGGGCGGGGTCCGTCAGGATCGCGCGGATGTCGCGCGTGAGGTCGTTCGCGTCAAGGACGGATTCCGGATGGACATGGGCCGCGCCCGCATCGGCCAAAGCCTGCGCATTGGCGGTCTGATGATCGCCCGTCGCTGCGGCGAAGGGGATCAGGATCGCGGGCCGCCCGATGACCGTAATGTCGGCCAGAGACGAGGCGCCCGAGCGGCTGATGACCAGATGCGCGGCGGCGATGCGGTCTGGGACGTCGGTGAAAAAGGCCTGAACCTCGGCCGCGACGCTGGCTGTGGCATAGGTGTCGGTGACGCGGGCGGCGTCCTCGGGGCGGGCCTGGTGGTGGACCGTCAGGCGGGCGCGCAGGTCGTCGGGCAGGGCCGCGATGGCGGCGGGCACCACGTCCGACAGGACGCGCGCGCCCTGGCTGCCGCCGATGACCAGAACGCACAGCGGGCCGTCGCCCGGCGCCTGATAGGGGCTGGCCGCGCGGTCCAGGACGGCGCCACGCACCGGGTTGCCGACATGCTGGCCGGTGATGCCCTGGGGCAGGATGGTGGGCCAGGTGCCGCAGGCGACGCGGTGGACGCGGGCCGCAAACAGGCGGTTCACGCGGCCCATCACGCCGTTCTGTTCGTGGATCATGCGCGGCAGGTTCATCAGCTGCGCCGCCGACAAAGCCGGGATGGTCGGATAGCCGCCAAAGCCGATCACCACCGCCGGGCGGTCGCGGCGAAAGGCGCGACGCGCGGCCAGGATGCCCGCCGCGATGCGGAAGGGGGCGGCCAGCTTGCCCGCCAGCCCGCCCCGCGCCGTGGTGGCCGAGGGCACGACCTGACGTTCGACCGCCTGCGGAAAGCCGCCCGCATAGCGCGCGCCGCGATCGTCGGTGGACAGCTTGACCCGCCAGCCCCGGGCCAGCAGCAGCTCGGCCAGGGCCTGGGCGGGGAACATGTGCCCGCCGGTGCCGCCGGCGGCGATCAGCGCCAGCGGCGCGCGCGTTTCCGGGGGCATCAGCGCGCCCGCCGCAGGATTTCGGCGAATTCGCCCTGGGGGCGGGTGCGCGTGAGGGCCAGCAGCATGCCCACCGCGATGCCCGAGGCGATCACCGAACTGCCGCCATAGCTGACGAAGGGCAGCGTCATGCCCTTGGCGGGCAAGAGGCGCACCGCGACGCCCATGTTGATCAGCGCCTGGACGCCGAAGGCGCAGGCCAAGCCGGTGCCCGCGATGCGCGCGAAGGGGTCGCGTTCGCGCACCAGCCGCAACAGCGAGCGCAGCACGATGGTGGCATAGAGGCAGATGATCGCCAAGACCATGACAAAGCCGTATTCCTCGGCCGCGACGGCGATGATGAAGTCGGTATGCGCGTCGGGCAGCGACCATTTCACCGACCCCTCACCCACGCCGACGCCGAAGAAGCGGCCCTCCTGGATGGCGTTGGTGGCGAAATAGATCTGGGTGTTGGCATCGACCTCGGCCGAGAGAAAGCTGTTGATGCGGCGGGCGAAGTGTTCGGAGGCGTTATAGGCGAACAGCCCCCCTGCCCCGGCCAGCGTCGCCACCCCCACGATCACGGCCACGCCCGAGCCCGCCACGAAATACATTACCAGCCAGGAGAACAGGACCAGCGAGGCCTGTCCGAAGTCGGGCTGCAGCGCCAGCAGGACGACGACGACCAACGCGACCCCGAAGGACAACGATCGCCCCGGCGGGCCGCCCGGTTCCTGCGCGGCGGCCATGAACCAGGCGCAGATCGCGACGAAGCCGGGCTTGAGGAACTCCGACGGCTGGATCGAGACGAAGCCAAGGGACAGCCAGCGGGTCGCGCCCTTGCCGAAATCGGTGCCGACCACCGGCAGCGCCACGATGAGCAGGAACGAGACCGCGAATCCCAGCACGCCGATGCGGCGGATCTGGCGCGGGGTCATCATCGAGATGACCAGCATCACCAGAAGACCCATCGCGCCGAAGACCAGCTGTCGCTGGACATAGTAGAATCGCGGCAGGTTGTTCTTTTCCGCCAGGGGGACCGAGGCCGCCAGCCCCAGCAGGATGCCGATGGCAAAGAGGCCCAGGACGCAGGTCAGCGACCACTTGTCCAGGGTCCGCCACCAGCGGGGAAGAATCGGGTCGCCCGCCCGAACGGGCGTCGTGCCGAAGACCATCTCGGTCATGGGAATACCGCCGTCACTGCCTCTGTGTTGTCCGGTTTGCCCGGATCTGTGCGAAAGAATAGCGCGATTGTCGCAGCCGCGCTACCACAGATTGTCCAAGGGCCGGAGCGCCCGCCGGAACGTGATCGCGGGAGGGGGCCGGAGCCCGCAAGCGGCCTCCGGCGCGCTGCCGCCCGGCCTGGCGCCGGCTGCGCCGGCGGGTGCGTCTGTGGTCAGGGGGGGCGCGGGGATCAGCCCAGGGTGGCCAGGGCCGGGAACGTCTCCAGCAGCCAGAAGCTGAAGGCCGAGAAGGCGCCCGTCAGCAGCATCGTGCCCACCAGCACCAGCAGCGCGCCCATGACCCGTTCGATGGTCTTGAGCCAGGGCTTGATGCGGTTCATCAGCCCGATCGCCCGGTCGATGAAGATCGCGGCCAGCAGGAACGGGATGCCCAGGCCCAGCGCATAGACGGCCAGCAGCGCGGTGCCGCGTGACAGTTCGCCCCCGGTCGCGGCCAGGGACAGGATCATTCCCAGCTGCGGGCCGATGCAGGGCGTCCAGCCGAAGGCGAAGGCCAGGCCCAGCACATAGGCGCCGAGCGCCCCGCCGCCCTGCTGGCCCGATTGCAGACGCGCCTCGTGATCCAGGATCGGGATGCGGATGATGTGCAGGAAATGCAGGCCCATGATGATGACCATCACCCCCGCCACCCGCGCCAGCATGTCCTGATATTGCAGGAACGCCCGCCCGAAGGCCGAGGCGGCGAAGCCCATGATCAGGAAGACCGTGGACAGGCCCAGCACGAAGAACAGCGCGGGCAGGACCGCGCTGCGTTCGCGGGTCCTGAGGCCGTTCACCCCCACCCCGGTCATGTAGGCCAGATAGGGCGGCACGATGGGCAGCACGCAGGGCGACAGGAAGGACAGCACCCCCGCCAGCAGCGCCACGAAGGCGGCAGGCAGAAAGGCGGCGGTGGCGAGTTCGATTCCCAACATGCGCGCCACCTTAGCGGCTGGCGGCGCGAAGGACAGGGGCCAAAGCGTCACGGATGCGTGGGCCGGATGCAAACGGGGCGCGGTGTTTCCACCGCGCCCCGTTCGTTGCGTCGTTTTGTGGGCCTTAGCGGCCGGACCACCAACCGCGGCGGCGGGGCTGGGCGGCCTCGTCGGCATTGGCGGCAACCGGCTCGGCGGCCTGGGGCTGCACGGCCTGGGGCTGCGCGGGTTCAGGCTGGGACGCGGGCTCGGACGCCGCGTCCACCGGGGCCAGATCGGCGAGGGGGGCGGCGGCGGCCTGGACCAGCGCCTCGGCCACGACCTCGGGTTCGGGCAGCGGGGCGGCGGGTGCAACCGGCAGGGGGGCCGCGCGGTCGGCATCAGCCTCGTCGGACAGATCGACCACCTCGGGCAGAGGCGCGGCCTCGACCGGCTTACGGCTGCGCGAGCGGGTGCGGGTCCGGCTGCGCGAGCGGCCGGTGGTCGCGTCCTCGGCGGGGGTTTCCTCGGCCGGGGCCTCAACCGGCGCGTCAACCGGGGTCACGGCCTGGGCGGCGACAGAGGGCGCCTCGTCGTCCTGGTCCTGGTCGTCGTCGGACTGGTCGTCCTCGGCCCTCGCATCCTCGCCCTCGGGGCGGTCGCCCGACTTGCGGCGGCGACGGCGGCGGCGGCGGCGCGAGCGGCCCTCTCCGTCCGGGTCGTCCCCACGCTCTGTCGCGGGTTCGGATGCCTCGACCTCGACCTCGGGCTCGGGGGCCTGCTCGACCTCAGGCGTCGCGACATCCTCGTCCTGATCGACCTCGGGCAGGTCCAGATCCTCCTCCTCGTCGATGCTGGCCATCAGGTCGGCATTGACGCCCAGGGGAACATGGCTGGGTTCGGGCAGCACGCGGGTCGCGGTCTTGAACTTCTCGATCGCGAAATCGGGGGAGACCAGCGCCGGGTCGGCCTCGACGCGCACGGAGAGGCCATAGCGCGCCTCGATGCCCGCCACATGCTCGCGTTTCGCGTTCATCAGGAAGTTGGCGACGGCGACCGGCGCCTTGACCAGCACCTCGCGCGAACGTTTGCGCGTGCCCTCATCCTCGATGGCGCGCAGGATGGTCAGCGCCAGGCTGTCATCGCTGCGGATCAGGCCGGTGCCGTGGCAATGCGCGCAGGGCTGCGTGGTCGATTCCAGCATGCCGGGGCGCAGGCGCTGACGCGACATCTCCATCAGGCCAAAGCCCGAGATGCGGCCGATCTGGATGCGGGCGCGGTCGGATTTCAACCGCTCCTTGATGCGCTTTTCCACGGCGGCGTTGTTGCGACGCTCGTCCATGTCGATGAAGTCGATGACGATCAGGCCGGCCAGATCGCGCAGGCGCAGCTGGCGGGCGACCTCGTCGGCGGCCTCCAGGTTGGTCTTGAGGGCGGTCTCCTCGATTGAGCCCTCCTTGGTGGCGCGCCCCGAGTTCACGTCGATGGCGACCAGCGCCTCGGTGATGCCGATGACGATATAGCCACCCGATTTCAGCTGCACGACCGGGTTGAACATGCCGGCCAGATAGCTTTCCACCTGGAAGCGCGCGAACAGCGGCATCTGGTCCTGGTAATGCTTCACGCTGTCGGCATGGGTCGGCATGATCATCTGCATGAAGTCGCGCGCCAGCTGATAGCCGCGCTCTCCCTCGACCAGCACCTCGTCGATCTCCTTGGAATAGAGGTCGCGGATGTTGCGCTTGATCAGATCGCCCTCTTCATAGATGGCGGCGGGGGCGATCGACTTGAAGGTCAGGTCGCGGATCTGCTCCCACAGGCGTAGCAGGTATTCGTAATCACGGCGGATCTCCATCCGGGTGCGCTCGCTGCCGGCGGTGCGGATGATCAGGCCCGCGCCCTTGGGCACGTCCAGCTCATTCGCGATATCCTTGAGCTTCTTGCGGTCGGCGGCGTTGGTGATCTTGCGGCTGATGCCGCCGCCGCGCGCGGTGTTGGGCATCAGGACGCAATAGCGGCCGGGCAGCGACAGGTAGGTGGTCAGGGCCGCGCCCTTGTTGCCACGCTCTTCCTTGACGACCTGGACGAGCATGATCTGGCGGACCTTCACGACCTCCTGGATCTTGTAGCGGCGGGCGCGGGGCTTGCGGGGCGCGCGGACCTCCTCGGTCACGTCCTCGTCGGCGACCGATTCGATCTCGTCGTCCTTGTCGGAGGCGTCCTGGGCCGAGTCGTCCGTCGTCGTCTCGTCGGTCTGCTCGACCGCCTCGGCGCGGGGCTTGCGGCGCGAGCGGCCACGCTCTTCCTCGGCCTCCTGGGCCTCGGCATCGGCGCGTTCCTCGGCCTTCAGCGCCTCGCGGTCGGCCGCGGGGATCTGGTAGTAGTCCGGGTGAATTTCCGCAAAGGCCAGAAATCCGTGGCGATTTCCGCCGTAATCCACAAAGGCCGCCTGCAGCGAGGGTTCGACCCGCGTGATCTTGGCCAGGTAGATGTTCCCGGCGATCTGGCGCCGGTTGGCCGTCTCGAAATCAAATTCCTCGACTTTGGTTCCATCGACCACGACCACCCGAGTTTCCTCGGCATGGGTGGCGTCGATCAGCATTTTCTTTGCCATTGATCTGTCTTTCGCGCAGCCGACGGCCGGGCGGGGCCGGTGGCGCCCCCCGGTTCGGTCTGCGGTATGATGAGGACACGGGCGCGTCGCCGTCGAAGACGTCCGGTCCGGCGGGGCATCCTGCCCGCCCGTCCCGAAGTCTGCCGTCCAAAGCGCGCGTCATCGCGTCTGTTCCCTAGGATGGCCCGAAGCCGTGAAAGGCCGGGCCGCTGTTCGTCGGACCCCTGCGCCGTCCCGCAAGGCGGTGGCACGAGAGGCGTCGGGTTTTCCGCGGGACACATGGCTGCCCGGGTTCGGGATCAGAGGTGCCGCGCTGCGAAACTGTCGGCGTGGGGTCAACCCCCGGTTGCGGGGCAGTCCTACGCGTGCGTTCAGCATAGCGGGGCACGCATGCAAAATTCAATGCCGAAAACGATGTCCGCCCCGGATCGCGGCATTCATGGGCGGTTTTCCGGCACCCGCAACGTCACGCAGGGTTAACGGATTCTTCACGCGCCCGTCGCAGCCTGTGCCTAGACCGGTCGCGACCGGGTAACGGAGAACGCGATGCCGGTGATGCGCCTGGATGCCTGCCAGCCTGTGCCCCCCGCCCTGCGGGAGGCTGCCCGCGGCCTGCCCGCCGGGGCGCCGATCCTGGTGATGGTGCACGGATACCGCTACTCGCCGCAGCGCCCGGCCCATGACCCGCATCGCCACATCCTGGCGCCCGAGGCCGCGCCGGGCCGCATGTCCTGGCCGCAGGAGCTGGGCTTTCGCGGCGATCCGGCCGAGGGGCTGGCCCTGACCCTGGGCTGGGAGGCGCGGGGCCGGCTGCGCGCCGCCTATGACCGCGCGCAGCCGGTCGGCGCGGGTCTGGGGCGGCTGGCCGATGATCTGGCCTGTCTGGCCGGGCGTCCGGTGGGGCTGATCGGGCATTCCCTGGGCGGGCGGGTCGCGTTGCAGGCGCTGGCCCATGCTGCGCCTGGGTCGGTGGGACGGGTCGTCCTGCTGGCGGGGGCCGAGTTCCAGGACGCCGCCCGCGCCGCGCTGGACACCCCCGGCGGCGGCGCGGTCGAAATCCTGAACATCACCGCGCGCGAGAACGACCCCTTTGATTTCGCGCTGGAGCAATGGCTGACGCTGGGGCGCGCGCGGGCCATCGGCGCGGGTCTGGGCCAGCCGCGGGCGCAGTGGCTGGACGTGCAGATCGACGACGCGGCGGTGCTGGACGCGCTGGAGGCCCTGGGCTTTCCGACCGCGCGGGGGGCGCGGCTGATGTCGCATTGGACGCCCTATCGGCGGGCGGGGCTGTTCGCATTCTATCGCGCGGCGCTGTGCCACCCCTGGGCGCTGCCCCTGGGGTTGCTGCGCCATCACCTGCCGGTCCGGGGCCAGCCGCGCTGGTCACGCCTGCTGGCCGGTCCCGCCAAGCTGGGCGGGCTGCGGGCCTAGGCCCAGCCGCGCGCGGATCAGGCGCGTGCCGCGACAGGCCAGGCGCGCGGCCTCCAGCCAGGCGCGATAGGGCAGCACGGTCAGATAGCGCGCCCGCCCCAGCTTGTAGGCGCGCAGGCCCGCCTGAATCTGGGTCGGATGGTCGGACCGCTGCGAGGCGGGCATCGGATCGACAAAGGCCGCGCGCAGCCCGTCCAGGTATTCCAGATCAAAGGCGATGTCCCAGGCCAGCCGCATCGGCATCAGGTCGGTCACGATCCACGTCGCCGCGCGCCGGTCGATGACATAGGCGCCCGCGCCCTTTTCGCGCGTCAGCGCCAGCGCCAGCCGCCGCCCCTGCCCCAGATCGCGCACCGCGTATTTGCGCCCCCGGTTCACGGATGTCAGCCGCAGCAGGTTCCACCATGCCCCCTGAACCGCCGCCCGGTCCAGCACCCCGATCAGGTCGGGGTCAAAGCTGACGTCATCCTCCAGGATCAGGGCCAGATCGGCCCCGCTGTCCAGAAAGGCCCGCGCGCAGGCGGCATGGGACAGATAGCAGCCGACCTCGGGCGGGGTGGTGCGGCGGCCATGCAACAGGCGATAGGCGCGTTCGTCGAATTCGGGGATGGGAAAGGTCAGGGCGCGGCCATCCACGCCCTCGATCCGGGTGAAGGGCAGATCCAGCGCGGCCAGCTGGGCCTGCATCGCGGTCAAGCGGGCTTGCGCGCCCGCCATGTTGATCAGATAGACAGCCAGGTGCCGCCCCGACAGGGGCAGCACCGTCCCCGCGTCAGAGGGCACGGTCGTCATCGGACGACTTGGGCGTGGGCAGGGCGTGGTCACGATACAGTTTCGCATTGCCCAGCAGGAAGGCGAACAGCAGGACCGGCAGGCCGAAGGTTTTGAACCAGACCCAGGTGCTGTCGGTCATGGAGCGCCAGACCAGCTCGTTCGCACCGGCCAGCACCACGAAGAAGATCGCCATGCGCAGGGTCAGCTTGCGCCAGCCCTCGGCATCCATCGGCAGGGCCTCGGACAGGACCGCGCCCAGCCAGTTGCGGCGCAGCGCCAGGCCCGTGCCCAGGATGACCGCGAACAGCAGGTAGATGATCGTCGGTTTCAGCTTGAAGAAGCGCGGATCGTTCAGCCAGATCGACATGCCGCCGAAGACGATGACCAGGACCAGCGTGGCGACCTGCATCGGCGCCAGCTTGCCGGTGATGCGCCACTGAATCGCGGTGGTCAGGATCAGCGCGGGGATGAAGGCCAGCGTGGCCAGGATGAACCCGCCATAGGCCTGCCCCGCGATGGCCACGGTGTCGTTGCGATACAGCATGAATACGGCAAAGAACAGGATCAGCGGGCCGAATTCCAGCGCCGGCTTGACCCAGGGTTTCGTGTTTTCCATCCGGTCTGCCTTCCTGTGACCGCCCCTCAGGCGGCGAATTCCACGATGACCGCGCCCAGGGCGATCAGCGCCATCAGCGCCACGCGGCGCGGTCCCACCTTTTCGCCCAGGATCAGCCAGCCCACAAGGGCCGCGAAGACGGTCGAGGTCTCGCGCAGGACGGCCGCGCGGCCCACATCGTCGATGCGCGTGGCCAGCATGACCGAGCCGAAGCTGGCAAAGGCCACCACCGCGCCCAGCGCGCCCCGCCTGGCCAGGGGCGCGATCTCGGCGCGCGGCAGGGCGGCCAGGCGGCGCCAGGTCCACAGCGGCATGAACAGCCCGTCCAGCACAAAGAACCATGCCAGGAATGTGAACGGATCGGCGGCCAGGCGGATGCCCCAGGCGTCATAGGTGGTATAGGCCGCGACCGTCACGCCCGTCACCAGCGCCCAGGCCAGCGCCGGGACCAGCGTGTCGCGCCCCACCGTCAGCCGGCGCAGGCTGTTCAGCGCCAGCCCGAAGATGCCGCCCACCAGCAGCCCCAGCCCCAGCCACTGCACCGCGTTGAAGCGTTCGTCAAAGACCACCATCGCGACCAGCACCACCACCAAGGGCGCCGATCCGCGCACGACCGGATAGACGACCGTATAGGCGCCGCGCTGATAGGTGTGGGCCTGAGCGACCTTGTAGGCGATGTGGATGCCCATCGCGCCCGCCAGCACCGGCCACAGATGCGGTTCGGGCCAGGGCACCAGGAACAGCGCAACCGGCAGCGCCATCAGCAGGTAGGACGCGTCGATGGCCGCGCGGCTGATCCAGGGATCGTGGCGGCCCTTTTGCAGCGCGCCGAAGACCGCGTGCAGAAAGGCCGCCGTGATCGCCAGGATCGACGCCAGCCGCGCGCCCTGCTCGGTCCCCGAAATCTGGATGATATAGTCGCCCATGCCGCGTGATGGACCGGGCTTGCAGAATGTGCAAGCGGCCTCAGTCCAGGCGGATCGCGGCCAGGATCGGGCCCGGCAGGGCGCGCTTGCCCTGCATCTGCTGGATCAGCACGGCGTGGCGGGTGTCGGGAGGATAGGCGCCGCCCTCGACCAGCTCGGCCCGGACGGTCAGGCGCAGCGGCTGCTGGCCGTCCCAGCGCGACAGATGCTCCAGCCCCAGCACGACATTGGAATAGACGACGCTGCGGCCCCGGTTCTCTCCGGCGCGGACATCGACGCGGCGTTCGGGAGCATAGCGGATCAGCACAACGTCGACGGCGCCGCCCAGATCGGACAGGGGCTGGACCTCGATGGCCTCGCCGCGCTCGGTGCGGTCGCGGCGGATGCTGACCAGGGCGGGGGCAAAGCGGTGCTGGTCGATCAGCCCCATCAGCTGCGCCGGCCCCGGAGAGACCGAGGTGTCCTGACCCTCGACGATCATCTGCGGCGTATAGACCGACCGTTCGCCCGCCGCATGGGCATAGGCGGTCTGGCGGTCGGTGAATTCGGGCCGCGCGAAACTGTCCGCCCAGCCCAGATAGTCCCAGTAATCGACGTGATAGGACAGCGCCAGCACATCCCCCTGCCCCGCCAGCATGGTCAGCATGGCATCAGCAGGCGGACAGTTGGAGCAGCCCTGCGAGGTGAACAGCTCGACCACCACCGGCACGCCCGCGCCCGGCAAATCGGCCGAGACCGGGGGCGCGGCCTCCATCGCGGCAAAGCCGTTGATGCCGCCGGCCTCGGTCATGGGCAGTCCGGGGGCCAGCATCGACGCGGGCGATTGCCGCCCCGGATCGTCGGGCGCCAGGATCAGCGGCGCGTCCTGGCCGGATTGCTCGAACCCGCCGCGCGACTGGACCCCGCCGTCGGAGGGCGGCGCGGCGGTGGTCGACATGCCCGACCGCGCGCCGACCGCATCCGCCGTCTGCGCCAGGGCCGGTCCGCCCGCCAGCAGCAGCGCCGTCACCAGCACCCCCATCAGGGTCCGGGGCGCAAAGCGCTGCGTCAGGGCGGTCAATGGGGTCAGGTCGGGTTTCACACCGGACGTGATAGCGGCTGGCGGTCGCAAAGGCCAAATCAAGGCTTCGTCAGCGCGGGTTCAGGGGGGATGCGTGCCTCTTGAGCAACAGATCGGAGTATGGTATGCAATCGCATACAATTCACGACGCAACCCTTGCGCGATGCCCCCCGATGGGGCAAAGCAAGGCATACGCCGGACCCATCCATTCTTGCAGACAGGGAGGCCTTGATGCCCATCCAGACCGGAACCGACACCGCCAAGACGCGCCGCACGCTGAGCGCGGGCGCGCAAAGCGTCGATTACTATTCGATCGCCGCCGCCACCGAGGCGGGGCTTGGCGATTTCTCGAAACTGCCGGCCGCGCTGAAGGTCGTGCTGGAGAACATGCTGCGCTTTGAGGATGGCGGCCGGACCGTGTCCGTCGACGACATCAAGGCCTTTGCGCAATGGGCGACCGATGGCGGCAAGTCCAGCCGCGAGATCGCTTACCGCCCGGCCCGCGTGCTGATGCAGGACTTCACCGGCGTTCCCGCCGTGGTCGACCTGGCGGCGATGCGCGACGGCATCAAGGCCCTGGGCGGCGATCCGCAGCAGATCAACCCGCTGAACCCGGTCGATCTGGTCATCGACCACTCGGTGATGATCGACGAATTCGGCACCCCCCGCGCCTTCCAGCGCAATGTCGAGCTGGAATACGAGCGCAACATGGAGCGGTACACGTTCCTGAAATGGGGCCAGAAGGCGTTCAACAACTTTCGCGTGGTCCCGCCCGGCACCGGCATCTGCCACCAGGTGAACCTGGAATACCTGGCCCAGACCGTCTGGACCGATACCGATCAGACCGGTGCGACCGTCGCCTATCCTGACACGCTGGTCGGCACCGACAGCCACACCACCATGGTCAACGGCCTGGCCGTCCTGGGCTGGGGCGTGGGCGGCATCGAGGCCGAGGCCGCGATGCTGGGTCAGCCGATCTCGATGCTGATCCCCGAGGTGGTGGGCTTTGAGGTGACCGGCGCGCTGGCCGAGGGCGTGACCGCCACCGACCTGGTGCTGAAGGTCGTCCAGATGCTGCGCGCCCACGGCGTCGTCGGCAAGTTCGTCGAATTCTATGGCGAGGGCCTGGACCACATGCCGCTGGCCGACCGCGCGACCATCGCCAACATGGCCCCCGAATACGGCGCCACCTGCGGCTTCTTCCCGATCGATGACGAGACGCTGCGCTATCTGCGCCAGACCGGCCGCGAGGAGGACCGCATCGCCCTGGTCGAGGCCTATGCCAAGGAGAACGGCTTCTGGCGCACGGCGGATTATGCGCCGGTCTATTCCTCGACCCTGTCGCTGGATCAAAGCACCGTCGTTCCCGCCATTTCCGGCCCCAAGCGTCCGCAGGACCACGTTCCGCTGACCGACGCGTCCCGCGCCTTTGGTGAATACATCCGCGGCATGCGTCCGGCCGCCTCGGTGCCCGCCGACCAAAAGGCCAAGATGACTGCCGAGGCCGGATCGCCCGATCCGGCGCCCGCCGAGATCCCCGGCGGCAGCCACGGCCACCTGAACACCGCCAAGGTGGACGGTGAGGATTACGAGCTGCGCGACGGTTCGGTCGTGATCGCGTCGATCACGTCCTGCACCAACACCTCGAACCCCTATGTGCTGATGGCCGCCGGTCTGGTGGCGCGCAAGGCCCGCGCCCTGGGCCTGACGCGCAAACCGTGGGTCAAGACCTCGCTGGCACCCGGATCGCAGGTGGTCGAGGAATACCTCAAGGCCGCGAACCTGCAGGAAGACCTGGACGCCCTGGGCTTCAACCTGGTCGGCTTCGGCTGCACCACCTGCATCGGCAACTCGGGTCCGCTGCAGCCCGAAATCTCCAAGGCCGTGAACGACAACGACCTGGTCGCCGTGTCGGTCCTGTCGGGCAACCGCAACTTCGAAGGGCGCATCTCGCCCGACGTGCGCGCGAACTATCTGGCCAGCCCCCCGCTGGTCGTGGCCTATGCCATCGCGGGCGACATGAACATCGACGTGACCAAGGACCCGCTGGCCTACACGCCGGACGGCAAGCCGGTCTATCTGAAGGATATCTGGCCGACGTCGAAGGAGGTCGCCGAGCTGGTCGACACCATCGTCACCCGCGAGATGTTCCAGGCCAAATACGCCGACGTCTTCAAGGGCGACGAGCGCTGGCAGGGCGTCGAGATCACCGACAGCGAGACCTATGACTGGCCCGCATCGTCGACCTACATCCAGAACCCGCCCTATTTCCAGGGCATGTCCAAGGATGCGGGCGTGATCCACGACGTCAAGGGCGCGCGCGTCCTGGCGCTGCTGGGCGACATGATCACCACCGACCACATCAGCCCCGCGGGTTCGTTCAAGCCGACCACCCCGGCAGGCCAGTACCTGACCGAACGCCAGGTCGCGCCGCGTGATTTCAACAGCTACGGCTCGCGTCGTGGCAACCACGAGATCATGATGCGTGGCACCTTCGCCAACATCCGCATCAAGAACGAGATGCTGGACGGGGTCGAGGGCGGCTTTTCCAAGGACGCGTCGGGCAACCAGGCCGCGATCTATGACGCCGCGATGTCCTATGTCGAACAGGACACCCCGCTGGTGATCTTTGGCGGCATCGAATACGGCGCGGGCTCCAGCCGCGACTGGGCGGCCAAGGGCACTAACCTGCTGGGCGTCAAGGCCGTCATCGCCGAGAGCTTTGAGCGCATCCACCGCTCGAACCTGGTCGGCATGGGCGTCATCCCGTTCGAGTTCACCAACGGCGACACCCGCAAGACGCTGAACCTAACCGGCGACGAGACCGTGTCGATCGAGGGTCTAGCGGGCGACTTCAAGCCGCTGTCGCAGGTCGCCTGCACGATCACCTATGCCGACGGCACGGTGAAGCAGATCCAGCTGAAGGCCCGCGTCGATACCGAGGTCGAGATCGACTATCTGAAAAACGGCGGCGTGCTGCATTACGTGCTGCGCAACCTGGCCGCCGCCTGATCTATCGATCATCGCGACACCCAGAACCCCCGGCCTATGCCGGGGGTTTTTTCATGCGTTCCGATGCGATGTCAGTTGTCGGTGTCGGCCGCCCTTGCCCGCCCGCCGTCAGCTGGCACTCTCCTGCCGGTCACGCGGGTGGTGCGCCTGACACCCCGGTTGAGGGCCCCCCCGGGGCGGCAGCCGAATGCGACGGACAGGGCAAGCGTTCGGCGCCAGACGGTTTCCGTGATCTGCAGGTCATCCAGCCCACGATCACCCCCGCATGGCGAAAGCAGGCAGGGAGAAGATCGCCCCAGCACAGACCTTCGAAGCCCAAGAACCCCATCCCACGGGTGCGCATCCGGCGATCTGCAACGCTGCAATCCGATACAAGCATCAGGCCATGGGCCTGCTTATTCAGTATTTCTTGAGGGTGTTGTGCTGCCAAGATCGCAAAGCATCACAATGCTTTTTGTCTTGGCTCCGGCGGTAGGGATCGAACCTACGACCAATTGATTAACAGTCAACTGCTCTACCGCTGAGCTACGCCGGAACACGAGGCGGGATATAGCAACCTGTTCCGGGGGCGTCCAGAGCCGTTTGGCGCTTTTTCGTCAGGCAGCCGAAAAAACCGTATCGAGGGATAATTCATCCGTGAAATCAACGGCTCCGACCTGTGCCAAGGCGATCAAATGGGCCAGGACGTTGCGCGTCGCCGCCGGCAGCAGCCCGGGCGGCAGCGTGTAGATGCGCGCCGCCAGCCCTGCGGCGGAATCGGGCGACTGGCGCAGGGCGGCCAGAATCTGCGCCGTGCGCGCGCGGCGGTGGCGGGCCAGATCGGCCAGGCGGGGCAGCGGGGCCTCGATCGCGGGGCCGTGGGCGGGCAGCAGGCGGCGGGGGGCCAGTGCGGCCAGCCGGTCCAGCGTGCGGAAATAGTCGCCCAGATCCCCGTCCGGCGGCGAGATCAGCGTGGAGGACCAGCCCATCACCACATCGCCGCACAAGATCATGTCGCCCGATTGAAAGGACAGATGGCCCGCCGCATGGCCGGGCGTGTGCAGCGCGGTCAGCGACCAGTCCGCGCCCGACACCACCTCGCCATCGCGCAGCAGGCGGTCGGGGGCGAAATCGTGGT
Organism: Paracoccus sp. SCN 68-21; assembly: GCF_001724535.1. Taxonomy (NCBI): domain Bacteria; kingdom Pseudomonadati; phylum Pseudomonadota; class Alphaproteobacteria; order Rhodobacterales; family Paracoccaceae; genus Paracoccus; species Paracoccus sp. SCN 68-21. The sequence continues at coordinate 79,615 of NZ_MEES01000002.1, forward strand.
CCAACCCCTCGCCCCCGCCCAGTCCCGTTGCGGCCAACCGCGTCATCAGGGCCGAGCGCCCTGCCCCGGCATCGCCGAAGGCCAGGACCGGCGCGCCGGTCAGCCGCGACAGGCGCGCGGCACCCCCGCTGTGGTCGCGATGGGCGTGGGTCACCAGGATATGGCTGATGCGGCCCCGACCGGCGCGGGCCACGGCCTCCTGATGGGCGGGCAGGTCGGGGCCGGGGTCGATGACCGCGACGCTGTCCGTGCCTATCAGCCAAGTCGTGGTGCCCGGCCCGGTCAGGTCCGAGGGGTTGGGCGCCAGAATCGGCAGCGGCTCTTTCGCGGGCGTGCTCATGGCGCTAGCCTAGCGCGGCAAGCCGGAGGCCGCCATGACCAACCCCGCAGACCCCACCACCCTGCGCAAGCTGATCCCGCGCGGGCTGTATGCGCGGGCGGCGCTGATCCTGTTCCTGCCGGTGGTGGTGGTCACGCTGGTGGTCAGCGTGATGTTCCTGCAGCGCCATTTCGAGGGCGTGACCCGGCAGATGACCGCCAGCATGTCACATGAGGTGGCCTTTGTCGCCCGGCTGATCGACAGCGCCGGCGGCCCCGAGGCCGCACGCCGCGCGGGCGTGTCGGTCGCCCGGCCGCTGGAGCTGGAGCTGACATTGCCCGCGGCTCCGGCGGATGGGGACCGCAGGCTGCGCTATGACTTCTCGGGGCGGATCGTGACGCAGGTGCTGCGCGAGGCGCTGCCGCAGATCGTCTCGGTCGATCTGGCCACGGATGACAAGCGCGTGGTCGTGGCGCTGGACGGGCCGCAGGGGCCCTATGCGCTGAGCTTCGACCGACGCCGGGTCAGCGCGTCGAACCCGCATCAGCTGCTGGTGCTGATGGTGCTGACATCGCTGTTGATGACGGGGATCGCCACGATCTTTCTGCGCAACCAGCTGCGCCCGATCCGCAGGCTGGCGCATGCGGCCGAGGAATATGGCAAGGGGCGGATCGTGCCCTATCGCCCCTCGGGCGCGGTCGAGATCCGCATTGCGGGCACGGCCTTCCTGGACATGCGCAACCGGCTGGAGCGTCAGAACGACCAACGCAAGCTGATGATGTCCGGGATCAGCCACGACCTACGCACGCCCCTGACGCGGCTGCGGTTGGGGCTGTCGATGGTGGGGCCGGACATGCCTCCCGAACCGGGCGACATCTGCGCGATGGAGGCCGACATCGCCGAGATGAACCGCATGGTGGACGGGTTTCTGGACTATGCCCGCGACGATGCGGGCGACAGCCCCGCCCAGAAGGTGGCAGCGGCGGGGTTCCTGGAGACGCTGGTGGCCGATGCGCAGCGCGCCGGACAGCAGGCGCAGCTGGTCCAGTTCGAGGGCGACCGCGACGGGCTGGCGACGTTCCGCCCCGACATGCTGCGCCGCGCGCTGGAGAACCTGATCGGCAATGCCGTCCGCTATGGCAACCGCGCCGAGATGGACGCGGCCCTGGGCCCGCGCAGCCTGCGCATCGGCATCGAGGATGACGGCCCCGGCATCCCCGAGGACAGCCTGGACGCGGCGATGCGGCCCTTTACCCGGCTGGACACGTCGCGGCGCAGGAACAGCGGCCAGGGCGCGGGGCTGGGCCTGGCCATCGCGGCGGACGTGGCGCGGGCGCATGGTGGGCAGCTGCGCCTGGGTCGCGGTCCCCGTCTGGGGGGGCTGCGCGCCGAGATCGTGATCCCCCGTTGACGCCATAATAGGCAGCATTCTTGCTGTCATATTGAACGCGCCGGGCGACGGCCCTAGATTGATGCGGTGCAGAGGCCGCGCGTCGCCATGACGGGGCCGCGGCTTCGGGCAGAAAGGACATACCATGACGGAATTCTCCACCCAGACCTATCCGGTGCTGCCGCTGCGGGACATCGTCGTTTTCCCGCACATGATCGTGCCCCTGTTCGTGGGCCGCGAGAAATCGGTGCGCGCGCTGGAAGCGGTGATGGAACAGGACAGCCCGATCCTTCTGGCCGCCCAGAGGGATGCCGCGGTCGATGAGCCGACCGAGGAAGGCATCTATCGCACCGGAGTGCTGGCCAATGTGCTGCAGCTGCTCAAGCTGCCCGACGGCACCGTCAAGGTTCTGGTCGAGGGCCGAGAGCGTGTGGAAATCACCGATTTCGTGCCCCATGACGACCATTTCATGGCCGAGGCCCGCATCCTGGACGAGACGGATGGCGACGAGGCGACGCTGACCGCGCTGGTCCGCACCGTCACCGAGGAGTTCGAGCGTTACGTCAAGGTCCGCAAGAACATCCCCGACGAGGTCGTGACCGCCGTGTCCGAGACGACCGATCCCGGCAAGCTGGCCGATCTGGTCGCGGGCCATATGGGCATCGATCTGGACCGCAAGCAGGACCTGCTGGACACGCTGGAGATCGCCGCGCGTCTGGAGAAGATCTATGGCCACATGCAGGGCGAGATGTCGGTCCTGCAGGTCGAGAAGAAGATCAAGTCGCGCGTCAAGACCCAGATGGAGAAGACGCAGCGCGAATACTATCTGAACGAGCAGATGAAGGCGATCCAGAAGGAGCTGGGCGACGGCGAGGACGGCCAGAACGAGCTGACCGAGCTGGAGCAGAAGATCGCCGCGACCAAGTTCAGCAAGGAGGCCCGAGACAAGGCCGACAGCGAGCTGAAGAAGCTGAAGTCGATGTCGCCCATGTCGGCCGAGGCGACCGTCAGCCGCAACTATCTGGATTGGCTGCTGTCGCTGCCCTGGGGCGTGAAATCGCGCACCCGCAAGGATCTGGGCCGCGCCGAGGCGATTCTGGACGCGGACCACTATGGCCTGGACAAGGTCAAGGAGCGCATCGTCGAGTATCTGGCCGTGCAGGCCCGCAGCACCAAGCTGAAGGGTCCGATCCTGACGCTGGTCGGCCCTCCGGGCGTGGGCAAGACCTCGTTGGGGCGGTCGATCGCCAAGGCGACGGGACGCGAGTTCATTCGCATCAGCCTGGGCGGCGTGCGCGACGAGTCCGAGATCCGGGGCCACCGCCGGACCTATATCGGCTCGATGCCCGGCAAGATCATCCAGGCGCTGAAAAAGGCTAAGACGACCAACCCGCTGATCCTGCTGGATGAGATCGACAAGATGGGCCAGGATTTCCGGGGCGATCCGGCATCCGCCATGCTGGAGGTGCTGGACCCGGAACAGAACGCGACCTTTGTCGACCACTATCTGGAGGTGGAATACGATCTGTCTAACGTGATGTTCGTCACCACGGCCAACAGCTACAACATGCCGGGCCCGCTTTTGGACCGGATGGAGATCATCAGTCTGTCGGGCTATACCGAGGATGAAAAGCGCGAGATTGCCAGGGGCCACCTGCTGTCCAAGCAGATCGCTGCCAACGGTCTGCGCAAGGGAGAGTTCAGCGTCTCGGACGAGGCACTGACCCACATGATCCGGTATTACACCCGCGAGGCCGGTGTCCGGTCGCTGGAGCGTGAGATCGCCAAGCTGTCCCGCAAGGCCGTGACCGAGATCCTCAAGGGCAAGGTGACCTCGGTCGAGGTGACGCCTGAGAAGGTCGAGGAATATCTGGGCGTGCGCCGCCACCGCTATGGCCTGGCCGAAAAGGAGGACCAGGTGGGCGTCGTGACGGGTCTGGCCTGGACCTCGGTCGGGGGCGACCTGCTGCAGATCGAGGCTTTGCGCCTGCCTGGCAAGGGCCGGATGAAGACGACTGGCAAGCTGGGCGACGTGATGAAGGAATCGATCGACGCGGCAAACAGCTTCGTCCGGTCGGTCGCGCCCGAGATCGGGGTCAGGCCCCCGGAATTCGACAAGCGCGACATCCACGTCCACGTCCCCGAGGGCGCGACCCCCAAGGACGGGCCGTCGGCGGGCATCGCGATGGTGACATCCGTCGTGTCGGTGATGACCAACATCCCGGTCCGCAAGGATATCGCCATGACCGGCGAGGTGACGCTGCGCGGCAACGTGCTGGCCATCGGCGGGCTCAAGGAAAAGCTGCTGGCGGCGCTGCGCGGGGGCATCAAGACCGTGCTGATCCCGCAGGACAATGAAAAGGATCTGGTCGAGATCCCGGACAACGTCAAACAGGGCCTGACCATCATCCCGGTCAGCAATGTCCGCGAGGTCCTGCGCCACGCCCTGGTGCGCCAGCCCAAGGCGATCGAGTGGGACGAGGCCGCCGAGGAGGCCGCCGAGGCCGCCCGCCTGGCCGGTCAGCGCGGCACCGACGGACAGGGCAGCACTGTCGCCCATTGATGCAGGACTGTGGGGCCGGGATCACTCCCCGGCCCTGCGGCCGTCATGACGGTTGACGCAAGGTCAGACGCGGTTAGGCTGGACGACATCGCCTTGATCTGGGGGCTCAGCCATGCCGTCCGAGACCGTCGGAACCGATAGTCCACCCGCCCTGCCCGAACCTCATGCCGCGCTGGTGGTGAACAAACGCGACTTCATCGACCGCGTGGTCGCCGCCACCGGGGCCCGGCGCAGCGATGCCCGCCCGATCATCGAGGCGACGCTGGCGCAATTGGGCATGGTGCTGTCCTCGGGGCAGACGCTGGCGGTGCCGCCTTTGGGGCGCGCGCGAATCAACCTGGAACGCGATGCGCGCGGCGGCGACGTGATCACCCTGCGCCTGCGCCGCAGGCCCGGCCCCGACGAAAAGAGCTGAGGGAAACGGTTTTCGCCCTCTTGCAACCGGGCGCGGGCGGCGGTATGAGCCTGCGCAGCGGGTGATTAGCTCAGTGGTAGAGCGCTTCGTTCACATCGAAGATGTCAGGGGTTCAAATCCCTTATCACCCACCATTCCCCCCTCCGGTTTGCGCTTTCAGCCCCGCCGCCTTATATCGCGCAGCGACACCGTCAGACCGGATACCCCATGCCCGACCCGATCGCCCTTGCCGCGCGCCTGTCCGTCGCGCCGATGATGGACTGGACCGACCGCAACTGTCGGCGGTTCCATCGCCTGATGTCGCGCCGCGCGCTGCTGTATACCGAGATGGTGACAGCCCCCGCGATCATCCATGGCGACCGACCGCGCCTGCTGGATTACGACGCGGCCGAGCATCCGCTGGCCCTGCAGCTGGGCGGATCGGACCCGGGCGAGTTGGGTCAGGCGACCCGCATCGCCGCCGCCTGGGGCTATGACGAGATCAACCTGAATTGCGGCTGTCCCAGTGACCGGGTGCAGTCGGGGGCCTTCGGCGCGATCCTGATGACCATGCCGGACCGTGTCGCGGCCTGCCTGCGCGCGATGCAGGATGCCAGCCCCGTCCCCGTGACGGTCAAGTGCCGCATCGGCGTCGACGATCAGCAGGCCGACCGGGTCCTGCCCGAATTCCTGGCGATGCTGCAGGATACGGGCATCCGCCGCGTGACCATACACGCCCGCAAGGCCTGGCTGAAAGGCCTCAGCCCCAAGGAGAACCGCGAGATCCCGCCGCTGGACTATCCGCTGGTGCATGCGATGAAGGCGCAGTTCCCCGACCTGCACCTGTCCATCAATGGCGGCATCGCAACGCTGGATCAGGCGCGCGACCAGCTGGCCGTGATGGATGGGGCGATGGTGGGACGGGCGGCCTATCACGAACCTTGGAACATCTTGGGCGCAGCGGATGCGCTGTGGGGCGACGCCCCGCCCTTTGCGACCCCCGTCGATGTCGCGCTGGCGATGCGGCCAATGATCGTCGCGCATCTGGCGGAGGGCGGGCGTCTGCACCAGTTCACGCGGCACATGCTGGGCCTGTTCCACGGCCTGCCCGGCGCCCGCGCGTGGAAGCGCAGCCTGTCGGAGGGCGTCTCAAAGGGCGGCATCGAGGTCTATGATGAGGCCTTGGCGCAGGTGACGCAGGCGGCCTAGCCCGCCCGTTCCGCGGCCTTGGCGGCGTCCCACAGCCGGTCCATCTCGGCCAGGTCGCTGTCCTCGGGGCGGCGGCCTTCGGCGGCCAACGCCGCCTCGATCGACGCGAACCGCCGCGTGAACTTGGCATTGGCGCGGCGCAGCGCCAGCTCGGGGTCGATCTTGAGGTGCCGCGCCAGGTTCGCCATGACGAACAGCAGATCGCCGAACTCCTCCTCCATCGCCTCGGGGCCCAGGGTGTCGCGCGCCTCGACCAGCTCGGCGGTCTCCTCGGCGATCTTGGCCAGCACATCGCCGGGACCGGGCCAGTCGAACCCCACCCGCGCCGCGCGGTTCTGCAGCTTGACCGCGCGTGTCAGCGCCGGCAGGCCCATCGCCACGCCGTCCAGCGTGCCGCGTTCCGCCTTGCCGGCGCGTTCGACGGCCTTGATCGCCTCCCAATCCGCGACCTGCTGTTCGGCGGTCTTGTCGCGCGATTCGTCGCCAAAGACATGCGGATGGCGAAAGATCAGCTTGTCGCTGATGGCCGCGGCGCAATCGGCGAAATCGAACATCCCGGCCTCGCGCGCGATCTGCGCCTGAAACACCACCTGCAGCAGCAGATCGCCCAGCTCTCCGGGCAGCTCGTCCCAGGCTTCGCGCTGGATCGCGTCCTCGACTTCATGGGCCTCCTCGATGGTATAGGGGGCGATGGTGGCGAATGTCTGCTCGACATCCCAGGGGCAGCCCGTGTCGGGGTCGCGCAGGGCGGCCATGATGCCCAGCAGGCGGGTCATTTCGGCTGCGGGGTCGCGGGGGTCGGCCATTGCAATTCCCTTCGTCAGGCGGATGATGCCGTCTTCGACTGCCACAGCGAAAGGCCCAAGTCCACATGCCCGTCCTGAACCGCATCGCCGATTTCGCCGATCAGATGACCGAATGGCGCCGCCACCTGCACCAGCACCCCGAACTGGGCTTTGACTGCCATCAGACGGCGGCCTTCGTCGCGGACCGGCTGCGCGACTTCGGCGTGGACGAGATCCACGAGGGGATCGGTCGCACCGGCATCGTGGGCATCATCCGCGGGCGTGGCGAGGGCCCGACCATCGGGCTGCGCGCCGACATGGACGCCCTACCCATGACCGAGGTGACCGGCGCGCCCTGGGCCTCGACCGTGCCGGGGCGGATGCATGCCTGCGGCCATGACGGGCACACAACCATGCTGCTGGGGGCGGCCAGATACCTGGCCGAGACGCGCAATTTCGCGGGCCGCGTCGCGCTGATCTTTCAGCCCGCCGAGGAAAACGGCGGCGGCGGCGACGCGATGGTGCAGGACGGCATGATGGAGCGGTTCGACATCGCCCGCGTCTTTGCCATGCACAACAACCCGGGCCAGGCGGAGGGCAGCTTTCAGACCACGCCCGGCCCGATCATGGCCGCCGTCGACACGTTCGAGATCCACGTCCAGGGCCGCGGCGGGCATGGCGCGATGCCGCATCTGACCGCCGATCCGATCGTGGCCGCCGTGGCCATCGTCGGCGCGATCCAGACGATCAGCAGCCGCAACCACCACACCGCCGACGACCTGGCCCTGTCGGTCACCCAGATCCATACAGGCAGCGCCGACAACATCGTGCCGGACACGGCCTATATCTGCGGGACGGTGCGGACATTCGCGCAGCATGTGCGTGACATGGTGCGCCGCCGGATGACGCAGATCTGCGACGGCCAGGGCGCGGCCTATGACGTCGCCGTGCGGCTGGAGTATCAGCAGGGCTATCCGGCCACGGTGAACGACCCCGACCAGACCGCCTTTGCCATCAGCGTCGCCCAGGAGATCGCGGGCACGGGCGGCGTCCACCCCGATGCGGGCCGCGAGATGGGCGCCGAGGATTTCAGCTATATGCTGAACGCGCGGCCCGGCTGCTATCTGTTCCTGGGTCAGGGCGACAGCGCGGGCGTCCATCACCCCGCCTATGATTTCAACGACGCCATCGCCCCCGTCGGCGCCAGCTTCTTCGCCCGCCTGGTCGAGCGTGCACAACCTGCGTCCCTTTGATCACGAAGCCGTTGCCCGCCCTTGCCCCGAGGGGCCACGGCGCTTTCTTGCCAAGGGCGGGCGGCGCAGCTAGGTTGCGCGCCAATCCTGACGCGGCCCCGGTCGCGCCCCCAGACCGAAAGGACGATTGATGTTCGTGACCCCCGCCTATGCCCAGGCCGCCGGTGGCGCCGGCGCCGGAGCCGCCTTCGCGCAGTTCATCCCGCTGATCCTGATCTTCGCGATCATGTATTTCCTGATGATCCGCCCGCAGCAAAAGCGCCTCAAGGCCCATCGCGCCATGGTCGAGGCCGTCAAGAAGGGCGATCAGGTCATCACCCAGGGCGGCATCATGGGCAAGGTCACCAGCGTCGGCGAGGACCAGCTGGAGGTCGAGATCGCCCAGGGCGTGCGCGTCCGCGTGATCCGCTCGACCCTGGCGCAGGTGGTCAACAAGACCGAACCCATCGCTGCCAACAGCTGATAAAAGGCCCACGCCCCATGCTTCAGATCGACCGATGGAAGCGCGTCCTGATTTTCGGGATCTGCCTTCTGGGCCTGCTCTACGCGCTGCCCAATGCCTTCTACGCCCGTGTCGAGGCGCATAACGATGCCGTGGCCCGGATCGAGGCCACCGGCGTCGAGACGCCCGAACTGATCGCGGCGCGAGACGGCTGGCCGTCGTGGATGCCGTCCAATCTGGTCAATCTGGGGCTGGACCTGCGCGGCGGGGCCCACCTGCTGGGCGAGGTTCAGGTCGCCCAGGTCTACAAGTCGCGCATGGACGCGCTGTGGCCCGAACTGCGTGGCGCCCTGGCCGCCGAACGCGACACCATCGGCGCGGTCCGCCGCGTCCAGTCGCCCGACGGCACCCTGTCCATCGAGATCGGCAACCCCGACCAGATGGCCCGCGCCACCGAGATCGTGCGCGGATTCTCGACCCCCGTCACCACGCTGACCGGCGCGGGCCAGCAGTCGCTGGCCATCAGCGTTCAGGGGGCGACCCTGACCGTGCAGCTGTCGGATGCCGAGAAATCCGTGACCGACGACCGCACGATCCAGCAATCGCTGGAGATCGTGCGCCGCCGCGTCGATGAGGTCGGCACCCGCGAACCCACCATCATGCGCCAGGGCGAGGATCGCATCCTGATCCAGGTGCCCGGCATCGGTTCTGCCGCCGAACTCAAGGCGCTGATCGGCACGACCGCGCAGCTGACCTTCAACCCGGTCCTGGGCACCACCGCCGATCCGCAGGCCCAGCCCGGCGCGGGCCAGATCATCGCGCCCGCGATCGACCAGCCGAACCTGTTCTATATCCTGGAACAAAGCCCCGTCGTCACCGGCGAGGATCTGGTCGACGCCATGCCCGGCAGCGACGAGAACGGCCAGCCTTCGGTCAATTTCCGCTTCAACCCCACGGGCGCGCGCGCCTTCGGACAATATACCTCGGCCAATATCGGCCAGCCCTTTGCCATCGTGCTGGACAACGAGGTCATCTCGGCCCCGGTCATCCGCTCGGCCATCACCGGCGGTTCGGGGCAGATCTCGGGGTCGATGAATTTCGAGGAGGCCAACCAGCTGTCCATCCTGCTGCGCGCGGGCGCCCTGCCCGCCGAGCTGGAATTCCTGGAGGAACGCACCGTCGGTCCCGAACTGGGACAGGACAGCATCGACGCGGGCAAGGTCGCGGCGGGCGTGGGTTTCATCGCGGTCATCGCGCTGATGATCCTGTCCTATGGCCGGTTCGGCCTGTTCGCGACGGTGGCGCTGGCCTTCAACATGATCCTGCTGTTTGCGGTCCTGTCGCTGATCGGGGCCACGCTGACCCTGCCCGGCATTGCGGGCATCGTGCTGACCATCGGCATGGCGGTCGATGCCAACGTGCTGGTCTTCGAGCGCATCCGCGAGGAATTGCGCAGCGCCCGCGGCCCCGCCCGCGCGATCGAGCTGGGCTATGAGAAGGCAATGTCGGCCATCGTGGATGCCAACATCACGACGCTGATCGTGGCGGGCATCCTGTTCGTCCTGGGCTCTGGCCCGGTCAAGGGGTTCGCGGTGACGCTGACCATCGGGATCGTGACCTCGGTCTTTACCGCGCTGTTCGTCACCCGCCTGATCACCATCATGTGGTTCGAGCGCGCGCGCCCCAAGCAGATCGAGGTGTGACATGGGTTTCCGTCTGAAACTGGTCCCCGACCAGACCAATATCGACTTCTTCCGCTGGCAGTTCGTAACCTTCGGCCTGTCCTCGTTCCTCATGCTGGCCTCGGTCGTCGTGCTGTTCGTGAACGGGCTGAACTTCGGCATCGACTTTCGCGGCGGCACCACGATCCGCACGGAATCGTCCCAGTCCGTGGACGTGGCGGCCTATCGCGCAGCGCTGACGGGACTGGATCTGGGCGACGTGGCCATCACCGAGGTGTTCGACCCCGGTTTCCGTGCCGATCAGAACGTGGCCCAGGTGCGCATCAGCGCCCAGGACGGCGCCGAAGCCGTGACGCCCCAGACCATCGCCACCGTCGAGGAGGCGCTGCGCCAGATCGACCCCAACATGACCTTCCCCTCCGTGGAATCGGTCGGGCCTAAGGTGTCGGGGGAACTGGTCAAGACCGCGATCTATTCGGTGCTGGCCTCGCTGGCGGCGATCTCGATCTATATCTGGCTGCGGTTCGAATGGCAGTTCGCCATCGGGGCGATCGTGTCGCTGTTCCATGACGTGCTGATCACCATGGGCATCTTTGCGCTGTTCCAGATCCGCTTTGATCTGACGACCATCGCGGCGCTGCTGACCATCGTCGGCTATTCGATCAACGACACGGTGGTGGTGTTCGACCGCCTGCGCGAGAACCTGGTCAAGTACAAGACCCGGGCGCTGCGCGAGGTGATGAACCTCTCCGTGAACGAGACCATGTCGCGGACCGTGATGACCTCGGGCACCACGCTCCTGGCGCTGATCGCGCTTCTGGTGCTGGGTGGCGACGTGATCCGGGGCTTTGTCTTCGCGATCACCTTCGGCATCCTGATCGGCACCTATTCGTCGATCTATATGGCCAATAACTTCGTGCTGTGGCTGGGCGTGCGCCGCGATTGGGGACCGTCGGACCCCAAGGACCCCAAGGCCCCGCGCAAGAACGTCTCGCCCTTCGAGGGCGCCGAGGAGGTCTGATGCCGCAGCTGATCCCAACCGATTTCTCGGGCCAGAACGCGGTGGACAGCTATGGCCCAGGCTTCTTCCGCATCGGCGGCAAGGTCAGCCACGGCCCCCAGGTGGTCGAGGGCGACCGCGTCACCCCCTGGGGCGGGTTGTCGGACGACGCGCCCCTGCGCGCGCTGGCGGGCCGGGTGGATGTGCTGTTTCTGGGCATGGGCGAACAGGTCGCCCTTGCCCCCCAGGATCTGATCGCGGCCCTGTCGTCCCTGGGCCTGCGGGTCGAGACGATGACCACGCCCACGGCCGCGCGCACCTATAACGTGACCCTCTCCGAGGGTCGCCGCGTCGCCTGCGCTCTGCTGCCCGTGTGAGCCTGCTCTCCGTCCACGACCTGGCCGTCGCGCGCGGCGGTCTGCGGACGGTCGAGGGCGTGACCTTTGCCCTTAAGGCCGGGCAGGCGCTGATCCTGCGCGGCCCGAACGGCCTGGGCAAGACCACGCTGCTGCGCACCGTCGCGGGCCTGCAGGCCCGCGTCGCGGGCCGGATCGAGATGCCCGATGATGCCGTCGCCTATGCCGCCCATGCCGACGGGTTGAAACCCGCCCTGACCGCGTCCGAGAACCTGGCCTTTTGGGCGCGGGTCTTCGGCGGCGACGGCGTCGATCGGGCGCTGGCGGCGATGGATCTGGCGCCGCTGGCCCATCGCCCGGCGGCGGCGCTGTCGGCGGGGCAGAAACGCCGTCTGGGGCTGGCGCGGCTGATGGTGACGGGCCGCCCGCTCTGGGTGCTGGACGAGCCGACTGTGTCGCTGGACGCGGCCTCGGTCGCGCGCTTTGCGCAGATGCTGTCGGGTCACATGGCGCAGGGGGGCGCGGCGCTGATCGCCACGCATATCGACCTGGGCCTGCCCCAGGCCCGTGTCTTGGACCTCACCCCCTATCGCGCCCGTCCCGGCACGCGGGCCACGCGCCCCTCGGGCTTCAACGAGGCCTTCGCGTGATCGCGCTGCTGCTCCGCGATCTGCGGCTAGCCACGCGGGCGGGCGGGGGCTTTGGCCTAGGCGTCGCGTTCTTTCTGATCCTGTCGGCGCTGGTGCCCTTTGGCGTCGGCCCCGACCGCGCTACGCTGGCCCCGGTCGCGCCGGGCATCCTGTGGGTCGGCGCGCTGCTGGCGTGCCTTTTGTCGCTGGACCGCCTGTTCGCGCTGGACCACGAGGATGGCAGCCTGGACCTGCTGGCCACCGCCCCCCTGCCGCTGGAGGGGACCGTCGCCATCAAGGCGCTGGCGCATTGGATCACCACCGGCCTGCCGCTGGTGCTGGCCGCGCCGCTGTTCGGGGTGCTGCTGCAGCTGCCCGGCCAGGCGATGCCCTGGCTGGTCGTGTCGCTGGCGGTGGGCACGCCGGCGCTGTCGATGCTGGGCGCCTTCGGCGCGGCGCTGACGGTGGGCCTGCGGCGCGGCGGTTTGCTACTGTCGCTTCTGGTGCTGCCGCTGTACATCCCGACGCTGATCTTTGGCGCCGAGATCACGCGCCGCGGGGCCGAGGGTCAGGCGACCGCCACGCCGCTGCTGTTTCTGGCCGGGATCACGCTTGGCGTGCTGGCGCTGATCCCCTGGGCCGCGGCGGCGGCGCTGCGGGTCAATCTGCGGTGAGAGACGCGCCCGCCCCCTTGAGGGGCCGCGCGAAACGGGGGATAGAGGGCACATGTCGATCTGGAAATACGCGAACCCGGCCCAGTTCATGCGCACGACCGACGGGCTGTTGCCCTGGATGGTCGGCGCTGCCGCGATCTGCTGCACGGCGGGGGTGGTCTGGGGCTTTCTGACGCCCGACGATTTCCGGCAGGGATCGACGGTCAAGATCGTGTTCCTGCACGTGCCCGCCGCGATGATGGCGATCAACATCTGGGTGATGATGCTGGTCGCGTCGCTGATCTGGATCATCCGCCGCCACCATGTCAGCGCGCTTGCCGCCAAGGCCGCCGCCCCCATCGGCGCGGTGATGACGCTGATCGCGCTGGCCACCGGCGCGATCTGGGGCCAGCCGATGTGGGGCACCTGGTGGGAATGGGACCCGCGGCTGACCTCGTTCCTGATCCTGTTTTTGTTCTATGTCGGCTATATCGCGCTGTGGTCGGCGGTCGAGGACCCCGACAGCGCCGCCGACCTGACCGGCGTTCTGTGCCTGGTGGGGTCGGTCTTTGCGCTGTTGTCGCGCTATGCGGTGTTGTTCTGGAACCAGGGCCTGCATCAGGGCGCCAGCCTGTCGGTGCAGTCCGGCGAACGGATGAGCCATGTCTATCGCTATCCGCTGTATCTGGCGATGCTGGGCTTCTTCATGCTGTTCCTGGCGCTGCTCTTGATCCGCACCCGAACCGAAATCCGCAGGCGCCGCCTTGCCGCCCTGCAAGCGAGAGAAATGCGTGCATGATCGATCTGGGACGATACGCCGCGACCGTGCTGATGGCTTACGGCGTCAGCATCGCGCTGATCGTGGGGCTGGTCTGGCAGACCGTCGCCGCCAACGCCCGCGCCCGCCGCGCCCTGGAGGAGCATGACCGCGATGGCTAGGATCTCTCCGCTGATGGCGCTGCCGCCGGTGATCTTTGCCGCGCTGGCGGGGATGTTCCTCTGGGGCATGAACCGTGACGATCCGGGCGCCGTGCCCTCGGCCATGGTGGGCCGCGAGGCGCCGCCCATCCCCGACACCACCCTGCCCGGCAAGACCCCCCTGACCGACGAGATGCTGCGCCAGCCCGGCGTCAAGCTGGTGAATTTCTGGGCCAGCTGGTGCCCTCCCTGCCGGTTGGAGCATCCGACCCTGATGGCGCTGTCCGAACAGCTGCCCGTCTATGGCGTCGATCTGCGCGACATCGACCAGAACGCGCTGGCCTTCCTTGAGGCCGACGGCGATCCCTTTGCGGCCATCGCCACCGATCCGCGCGGCCGCACCGCGATCGATTGGGGCGTGACCGCCCCGCCCGAGACCTTCATCCTGGATGGCGAGGGGCGCGTCCTTTACCGCCATGCCGGGCCGCTGGTCGATGCCGATTACACCCATCGCTTCCTGCCCCAGCTGGAGCGCGCGCTGGAGGCTCAGGACTAGCCGCGCTTGCGTCACGCCCCCTGCCGCGCCATGCTGCCCCGAATGGTATGCACAAGACGGAAGGGATGGCAGATGACACGGACCGGACTGGCACTGGCCTTGCTGATGAGCGGCGCGACCTGGGCGGGGGCCCAGCAGGCGACCGATGCGATCGCGCCCGAAGGGGCGTCGGGCGATCAGGTGGCGACAGACGGCTTTGGCGATCTGACCGATGCGGCCCGCGCCGGGCTGACCGCCAAGGCCGAGGGTCGCGCCGTCACCGGCAGCGACTGGATGGTCAGCGCGGCCCATCCGCTGGCGGTGCAGGCCGGGGCGCGGGTGCTGGAACAGGGCGGCAGCGCGGCTGACGCGATGGTCGCGGTCCAGACCGTCCTGGGGCTGGTCGAGCCGCAAAGCTCGGGCCTGGGGGGCGGTGCGTTCCTGGTCTGGTACGACGCCGCGACAGGCGCGGTGACCACCCTGGACGGGCGAGAGACCGCCCCCATGGCCGCCACCCCCACCCTGTTCCAGAACGACGCCGGAGAGCCGCTGTCCTTCATGGACGCCGTCGTGGGCGGCCTGTCGGTCGGCACCCCCGGCACGCCCCGCCTGCTGGAGATCGCGCATCGCAAATGGGGCCGCGCCAATTGGGCGGGCCTGTTCGACGACGCCATCGCCCTGGCCGAGGACGGGTTCACCGTGTCCCCGCGCCTGGCCACCCTGGTCGCAGATGAGGGCGATGCGCTGGCGCGTTTCCCCGACACGACCGCCTATTTCTTTCCCGACGACCAGCCCGTGGCCCCGGGCAGCACCCTGACCAACCCCGCCTATGCCGACACGCTGCGGGCGCTGGCGCAAGACGGGGCCGATGCCTTCTACAGCGGTCCCATCGCGGAGCAGATCGTCGCCGCCGTGCGCGGGGCGGAGGGCAATCCCGGCCTGCTGAGCGCCGCCGACCTGGCCGCCTATCGGGTGATCGAACGTCCGGCGGTCTGCGTCGAATACCGCGACCACGATGTCTGCGGGATGGGGCCGCCCTCGTCCGGGGGGCTGACGGTGGGGCAGATCCTGGGCATGCTGGCCGGCTATGACCTGGCCGAAATGGGCGCCGACAGCGCGGAGGCCTGGCGGCTGATCGGGGATGCCTCGCGGCTGGCCTTTGCCGACCGGGGGCGATTCATGGCCGATGTCGATTTCGTGCCGATGCCGACCGAGGGGCTGGTCGATCCGGCCTATCTGTCCGAACGGGCCGCGCTGCTGGCCGGCGATGACAGCCTGCCCGAGGTCACGGCGGGTCAGCCGGGCTGGAGCCATGCGGCGCTGTGGGGTCAGGACAGCGCGCTGGAGCTGCCCTCGACCACGCATATCTCGATCGTGGACGGCGACGGCAACGCGCTGTCGATGACCACCACCATCGAGAATGGGTTCGGCTCGCGCGTGATGGCGGCGGGCTTCCTGCTGAACAACGAGCTGACCGATTTCAGCTTTGAGACCCATGACGCGGATGGCTGGCCCATCGCCAATGCCATCGCACCGGGCAAGCGGCCGCGGTCGTCGATGGCGCCGACCATCGTGCTGCGCGACGGCGCGCCCGCGATGGTCATCGGCTCGCCCGGCGGCAGCCGCATCATCGGCTATGTCGCCCGCGCCATCGTCGCGCATCTGGACTGGGGCATGGATATCCAGGCGGCCATCGCGGCCCCGAACCTGGTCAACCGCTTTGGCCCGATGGACATCGAGGCGGGCCTGCCCGCAGCCCTGACCGACGGTCTGACCCAGATGGGGTTCGAGTTGAACGAGACCGCGCTGACATCGGGCCTGCAGGGCATCGTGATCACGCCCGACGGGCTGGAGGGCGGCGCCGATCCCCGCCGCGAGGGCATCGCCATCGGCGGCTGACGCGCGGGTTCAGCGCGGAAAGGGCCTGCTGAACCCGCCCGCCCGCGCATGGCCGAACCGCCAGGGCAGGTCCTGCGCCCGGCTGATGCCGATGCGCGGGCCGACCAGAAGATCGGCCACCGGGTCGGACAGCACGATCCTCAGGCGCGGCCCGTCCAGGGGCGCGCCGTCATCCTCGGGGCGGACCGCCAGCGCCTGCGTCAGCCGCCCCGGCCCGTTGCACAGCATCGCGCTGCCCCGCCGCGCCTGCATCGCGGCCAGGCCGCGGTCCGGGACCAGCGCGCGGATCAGCACCGCCGCGCCCCCGCCCGCCGTCACGTTCAGGCACAGGTGGATCCCGTAGGAGCGATAGACATAGGCCCGCGCCGCAGGCCCGAACATGGCCGCATTCCGCGCCGTCGGCCCGCGAAAGCTGTGCGAGGCGGGGTCGTCCTGGGCATAGGCCTCGGTCTCGACGATCAGGCCGCCCGCGTCCTCCACGTCCAGCCGCGCCCCGATCAGCCGCCGCGCCAGCGCGACCACGTCCAGCCCCGCGATCGCCTGCGCCAGCCCGGTCATGCGCGGCACGCGGGGTTGGAGGAAGGACGTGTGGGCATGGCGGGCCTTTGGGCTGCTGCGGTTGGGGGCATCGTGCCGCCCGCCCGTCGCGCGGGCAACCCCCGGGCGGTCACCGGCCAGCCATTCGCCTGACGCATGGCTGCCGCCCGCTTGGCAAAAGCGGGGGTGCCTGCGGTTTCGTCCCGCGCCCCCCTTCGCTAGGGGATGCGGCAAGAGCTGCACAAAGGATTGCCTTATGAACCCCCTGCATCAGATGGCCCAGGCCGACCGCGCGCCCCGTCCGAACCGCCGCCACGTCCTGTTGGGCGGCGCCGCCCTGGGGACCGTGGCCCTGGCCGGTTGCGGGCGCAGCGCGCTGTCGGCCGAGGGGCGCGTGGATGTGGCGATCATCGGCGGCGGCATCATGGGCGCGACCCTAGGCGCGATGCTGGGCCAGCTGCAGCCCGGCTTTCGCATGGCCATGTTCGAACGCCTGGACGCCCCCGCGCTGGAAAGCTCGGGCGTGTGGCACAATGCGGGCACCGGCCATTCCGCCCTGTGCGAGCCGAACTATACCCCGATCCGCGACGGCCGGATGGTCATCGACCAGGCCGTGCGCATCAACGAACAGTTCCAGGTGACGCGCCAGTTCCTGGCCTCGATGGTCCGCATCGGAGAGATGCGCGACCCGCGCCGGTTCCTGAATTCGGTCCCGCATATGGGCTTTGGCATGGGGACCGAGGATGTCGCCTTCCAGCAGCAGCGCCACGATCTGCTGACGCAGAACCCGCTGTTCGCGGGGATGGAGTATTCAGCCGATGCGGGCCGGATCGCGGAATGGGCCCCCTTGCTGACCCAGGGGCGCGACCCCGGCCAGCCCATTGCCGCGACCTGGCACCCGATGGGCACCGACGCGAACTGGGGCGAGGTTACGCGCCAGCTGGTCGCCTCCTATGCCGCGCAGGAGAACAGCAGCCTGTTCCTGGACACCCAGGTCGAGGATCTGTCGCGCAACGCCGACGGCTCCTGGCGGATCACCTTCCGCAACATCGGCGCTGACACCGCGCCCCGCGCCATCGACGCCGCGCATGTGTTCAACGGTGCGGGCGGCGCGGCGCTGCTGCTGCTGCAGAAAAGCGGCATCCCGCAGTCGCGCGACTATGGCGGCTTTCCGGTCGGCGGCTCGTTCCTGGTCCATGAGGACCCCGCTGTGGCCGACCGCCACCTGTCCAAGGCCTATGGCCGCGCGGCGGCGGGCAGCCCGCCCATGTCGGTGCCGCATCTGGACACGCGCTATGTCGACGGGGTGCGCAAGCTGGCCTTTGGACCCTTCGCGACATTCTCGACGAATTTCCTGATGCAGGACAGCTTTACCGGCCTGTTCCGGTCGATCAACGCGGCCAACCTGCGCCCGATGATCGACGTGGGCATCGACGATTTCGGCCTGGTGACCTATCTGGCGGGCCAGGTCATGCAGACCCAGAACGCCCGCATCGGCCAGGTGCGCGAGTATTTCCCCGACGCCCCGTCCGAGGGCTGGTCCCTGACCCAGGCCGGACAGCGCGTCCAGATCATCAAGCGCACCGAACAGGGCGGCGGCAGCCTGCAGTTCGGGACCGAGCTGGTCGCCTCGGACGATGGCAGCTTTGTGTCGCTGCTGGGGGCGTCGCCCGGTGCCTCGACCGCGCCGTCGATCATGCTGAACGCGTTGCAGACCATGTTCCCGGACCGCTTCGCCTCGGCCGCGTGGCAGTCGCGGGTGCGCGATCTGGTGCCCAGCTTTGGCACCGATCTGGCGCAAGACCCGCGGCGGCTGGCCGATGCCTGGGCCTATTCCAACGAATTGCTGGAGCTGCGCCGCCCCGAGGATCTGCGCCGCGAATTCCTGTAAAGCTTGGCCCAGATGCGGTCCCATACGGGGCCGCATCCGGTGTCAAACGGCCTTTACTGGTATGGAAGTATGGAATATACACATGCCAATGATGACGGGGATGCCATGATTCCGATCCGCTCTGCGACGACGGCCAGCCAGGTCCATGACTGGCTTTATGGCTGCGTGGTGCGCGGCGACTTGCTGCCCGGCACCCGCCTGTCCGAGACCGAGATCGCGGCCCAGGTCGGCCTGTCGCGCCAGCCCGTGCGCGAGGCCTTCATCCGCCTGGCGGCCGATGGCCTGGCCGAGGTTCGGCCCCAACGCGGCACCTATATCGGGCGCATCTCGATGCGCGCGGTGCTGTCGGCGCGCTTCATCCGCGAGGCGGTCGAGAGCGATCTGGCCCGGGCCGTCGCCGCGACACGCCCCGACCTGTCGGCCATGACGGCCGAACTGGCGGTGCAGGAGCGCGCCGATGCGGCGGGCGACGTGCCCGGCTTTATCGAATCCGATGACCGCTTTCACCGCGCCATGGCCGATGCGGCGGGCCACCCCGCCGTCTGGCAGGATCTGGAGCGGCTGAAGGCCCAGATGAACCGCCTGCGCCACCTGTCGATGCGCGTCTTTGACCGCAGCCAGACCATCGCCCAGCACCGCGCCATCCTGACGGCGCTGCAGGCGGGCGACGGCGCGGCGGCCGACACCGCGATCCGCGCGCATCTGCGCCAGATGCTGACCGAGCTGCCGCAGATGGCGGCCGCCCATCCCGATTATTTCACCGACTGAGAGGCCCCAGATGCGACAGACCTGGCGCTGGTTCGGACCAGCCGATCCCGTTTCCATCGACGACATGATGCAGGCGGGGGTGCAAGGCGTCGTGACCGCCCTGCACCACATTCCCACGGGCCAGGTCTGGTCCCCGGACCAGATCCGCGCCCGCCAGGAGTCCATCGCGGTGATGCGCGACGGCGCGCCCTCCGGGCTGGCATGGGAGGTGGTCGAGAGCCTGCCCGTCTCCGAGGCGATCAAGACCCAGACCGGCGACTGGCGCGCGCATATTGATGCCTGGGTCCAGTCGCTGCACAACCTGCATGCGGCGGGGCTGCGGGTGATCTGCTACAACTTCATGCCGGTGCTGGACTGGACGCGGACCGATCTGGCCTGGCGGCGGCCCAACGGCGCGCGCTGCATGCGGTTCGACCTGACCGATTTCGCGGCCTTTGACCTGCATATCCTGCAGCGCCCCGGTGCCGCGCGCGATTTCGACCCCGACCTGCAGGAGGCCGCCGCCCGCCGCTTTGCCCAGATGTCGGACGACCGGCGCGACCAGCTGGCGCAGAACGTGGTCTGCGGCCTGCCCGGCGCGGCGGACCGGCTGACCATGTCCGACGTGCGCGCCCTGCTGGACAGCTATGCTCCCGTGACCGACGCGGTGCTGCGCCGCCATTTCAACGACTTTCTGGAAAAGGTGGCCCCGGTCGCCCAGGATCTGGGGATGCGCCTGTGCTGTCACCCCGACGATCCGCCCTTTCCGCTGCTGGGCCTGCCCCGCGTGATGTCGACCGAGGCCGATTACGTCGAACGCATTGCCGCCGTGGACCTGCCCGCGAACGGGATCACGCTGTGCTCGGGCTCTCTGGGGGCGCGGCCGGACAACGATCTGCCGGGCATGATGCGCCGCCTTGGCGACCGGGTGCATTTCCTGCACCTGCGCAACGTGCGCCGCGACGGCGATGCCATCCCCGACAGCTTTTTCGAGGATGAGCATCTGAGCGGCCAGACCGACATGGTGGCCCTGATCGACGCCATCCTGGACGAGGAAGCCCGCCGCCGCGCAGCAGGCCGCGCCGATGCCGTCATCCCGATGCGCCCCGACCACGGCCAGGACATCCTGGACGATATCGGGCGCGGCGGTCAGCCGGGCTATCCGGCCATCGGTCGCCTGAAGGGCCTGGCCGAGCTGCGCGGGGTCGAGGCCGCCCTGGCCCGAAAGCCCCGCCCATGACCCGCATCCTGTGCATCGGCGAGGCCATGGTCGAACTGTCCGGCGCGGGCCAGCCCGACCTGTGGCGCGCGGGCATCGCGGGCGACACGCTGAACACCGCCTGGTATCTGCGCCGCCTGCTGGGCCAGGACTGGCAGGTGGGCTATCTGACGCGGGTGGGGACCGGGCCCTTCTCGGACCGCGCGGTGGGGTTCATGGCGGCCGAAGGGCTGGACGTGACCCATATCGCCCGCGACCCGGCGCGCGAGATCGGCCTCTATGCCATCACCCTGGCCGACGGGGAGCGCAGCTTCTCCTATTGGCGCGACAGTTCCGCCGCGCGGCGGCTGGCCAATGATCCGGCGGTGCTGGCCCGCGCGCTCAGGGGCTGCGCGCTGGCCTATCTGTCCGGGATCACGCTGGCGATCCTGCCGCCGGAGGGGCGCGGCCATCTGATGGATGCGCTGGCCCAGGCCCGCGCGCGCGGCACGCTGGTGGTGTTCGACCCCAACCTGCGCCCGCGCCTCTGGGCCGATGCCGACACCATGCGCGCCACGATCCAGCAGGCGGCGGCGCAATCCGACCTGGTCCTGCCCAGCTTTGATGACGAAGCCACCCATTTCGGCGATGCGGATCCTGCCGCCACGCTGGCCCGCTATCTGGCCTTGGGGGCGGGGCATGTGGTGGTCAAGAATGGCGGCGGGCCGATCTGCTGGGACGGTGCCCACGGCGCGGGCGCCATCGACGATCTGCGCCCCGAGAAGCCGGTCGACACCACCGCCGCGGGCGACAGCTTCAACGCGGGCTATCTGGCGGCCTGGCTGGCGCGGCCTGATTGCGGCGCGGCGGTGCGTGCCGGCCATGCGCTCAGCCGGCAGGTGATCCGCCATCCGGGCGCGCTGGTGCGCGCGGCGCTGCCCCCCGCGTGATGCGGGACGATCCGCGGGGGCAGCCCCCGCTGATCACAGCGCGGCGACCGTGTCCCGCGCCCCCCGTTCGACCAGCATGTGCAGCGTCCGCGACAGGTCGCGCACAAAGCCCGCATCGGCGCGCAACACCTGGGGAAACACCTGCTCCAGCGTCAGGAAGCCCTGGACGGCGCGCGCGGCATGCTCGTCCCACAACCCCGCCAAGGTGGGTGCCAGCGGGTCGCGGACATCGATCGGCCCTCCCGCCTCGTCGCGCCCCGAGGCATAGCGCATCCAGGCCGCGACCGCCAAGGTCAGGCCCGGCACCGCACGCCCCGCCGCGCGCCCTTCGGCGATGGTGCCCAAAATGCGCTGCGGCAGCTTCTGGCTGCCATCCATGGCGATCTGCCAGGTCCGGTGCCGGATCGCCGGGTTGGCAAAACGCGCCGCCAGCGCATCGGCATAGGCGCCCAGATCGACCCCCGGCGGCGGGGTCAGCGCCGGGATGATCTCATCCCGCCACAGCCGCGTCAGCAGACCGGCAAAGGCCGGGTCGGCCACCGTGTCGGCGATGGTCTGGTGCCCGGCCAGATAGCCCAGATAGGCCAGGGCAGAGTGCGTACCGTTCAGCATGCGCAGCTTCATATGCTCGAACGGGGTGACGTCGGTGACCATCTGCACGCCCACGGCGCCCAGATCGGGGCGGTCACCGCCGACAAAGCGGTCCTCGACCACCCATTGCCGAAAGGGTTCGTGCATGACCGGGGCCTCGTCGCGCTGGCCGGTCAGGGCCTCCAGCCGATCCAGATCGGCGGGGGTGGTGGCGGGCACAATGCGGTCCACCATCGTCGCGGGAAAGGCACCATGGGCCGCGATCCAGTCCGCCAGGCCCGGGTCGATCAGGCGCGCCAGGTCCAGCACGACGTCCCGCACGACGCGGCCATTCTCGGGCAGGTTGTCGCAGCACAGCACGGTGAAGGGCGCGACCCCCGCCGCCCGCCGCTGCGCCAGCGCGCGCACCAGGAACCCCGGCGCGGATTTCGGCAGCGGGTGGTCCAGATCGTGGCGGATATCGGGGTGATCCGCGTTCAGACGCCCCGTGGAGGGCTCATGGCAATAGCCCTTTTCGGTTACGGTCAGGCTGACGATGCGCACCGCCGGTGCGGCCATCGCGTCCAGCACCGCCTGCGGGTCCTCGGGGGCGACCAGCACATCGCGCAGGATGGTCACGACCTGCGGGGTCTCTCCCTCCGGTCCCAGCTCCAGCGCGGTATAGGCCCAGCCCTGCGGGGCCAGCCGGTCGCGTGTGCCGGGCGATTGCAGCGACACGCCGATGATCCCCCAATCGCCGCCCGACCGGGCCATGGCCTCGGCCACATAGACCGCGCCATGCGCGCGAAAGAACGCGCCCAGGCCCAGATGGACGATGCCCGCAGGGGCGGTGGACGGGGTGCGGTGCAACCTATCGGGCAAGCCAGCCTCCATCGACGTTGAGGATCGCGCCGTTGACGTAATCGGATGCCGGGGCGGCCAGGAAGACGGCGGTCTGGGCGATGTCCTCGGGGCGGCCCCAACGGCCTGCGGGGATGCGCTCCAGGATCGCGCGGGAGCGGTCGGGGTCGGCGCGCAGGGCCTCGGTGTTGGCGGTCTCGATATAGCCGGGAGCGATGGCGTTGACGTTCAGGCCGCGCCCCGCCCATTCGTTCGCCATCAGCTTGGTCAGGCCCGCCACGCCATGTTTCGATGCGGTATAGGACGGCACCCGGATGCCGCCCTGGAACGACAGCAGCGAGGCGATGTTGATGATCTTGCCCCGGCCCCGCGGCAGGGCCGCGCGCGCAAAGGCCTGGCAGGTAAAGAACAGCGCCTTGGCGTTCACGTCCATCACCGCGTCCCAATCACCTTCCGTGAAATCCACCGCGTCGTCGCGGCGGATGATGCCCGCGTTGTTCACCAGGATGTCGATCGGCTGATCGGCAAACACGTCGCGCGCGGCCATCGGGTCGGCGAAATCTAGGGTCAGCGACCGCCCCGCCTTGTCAGACACTTGGCCCATCAGCGCCACCGTCTGATCGCAATCGCGGCGGCCCGATGCGATGACCTCGGCCCCGGCCTGCGCCAGGGCGACCGCGATGGCCTGGCCGATGCCGGTATTCGCGCCGGTGACCAGGGCTGTGCGACCCGCAAGGGAAAAGGCGCTCACCGCAGGTCCTCCGGCTGGATGAAGTCCATGTCGGTGTAATCGACATTGTCCCCCGCCATGGCCCAGATGAAGGTGTATTCGCCGATGCCCGCGCCCGAATGGATCGACCAGGGCGGCGACAGGACGGCCTGTTCATTGGCCACGAACAGGTGGCGCGTCTCCTGCGGCTCGCCCATCAGGTGCAGGACGCGCGATTCCGGCGCCATGCCGTGATAGAGATAGGCCTCCATCCGGCGGTCATGGACGTGGCTGGGGATGGTGTTCCAGACCGAGCCCTCCTGCAGCGACGTATACCCCAGCACCAGCTGACAGCTCTCCATGACCAGCGGGTGGATGAACTGCTTGATGACGCGCTTGTTCGAGGTTGCGGTCGCGCCCATCTCGACCTTCTTGGCCTGATCGACGGTGACCAGCCGATGCGGCAGCGCGCGATGCGCGGGCGCCGAGGTGATGTAGAACCGCCCCCCGCCCGAAAACGTCACCGCCCCGGCGCCCATGCCCAGATACAGCACGTCGCCATCCGCCATGTCCCAGCCCTGGCCCGCGGCCTCGACCCGGCCCGTACCGCCGATATTAACGATGCCCATCTCGCGGCGGTCCAGAAAGCTGGTGGTTCTGGTTTCGGCGATCTGGTCCAGCACCAGCGATCCACCCGCAGGCACCGCGCCGCCCACGACAAAGCGGTCGTAATGGGTGTAGACCAGCCGGACTTCACCGTCGGCGAACAGCCCCTCGGCCAGGAAATGCTGGCGCAGCTGCGCGGTGTCCATGCCGCGGGCGTGCTGCGGGTGGATCGCGTGGCGGGTCTCGACATGAGTCATGGGATGGTCCTTTTCACAGAAAATCGTCGCGGCGGGGGGTGAAGCTGTCGATCAGCACGCCCTCCTCCAGACAGAGGCAGCCATGGACGGCGCCCGACGGGATGATGAAGGCATCACCCGGCCCGACCTCGAATGCGCGGTCGTCGATGGTGAAGCGATAGCGCCCCGATTGAACATAGGTCGACTGCACATGCGGATGGCTGTGCAGCGCGCCCTGGTCGCCCGCGCCAAAGGCAAAGCGGACCACCATCAGGTCGGGCGCATGCGCCAGCACGGTGCGGACGGGATCGGTCATGATGCGCCTTTCAACGGAACAGCGAGGGCAGCCACAGCGACAGGCCGGGGATGTAAGTGACCAGCATCAGCGTGGCGAAGGC
Organism: Paracoccus sp. SCN 68-21; assembly: GCF_001724535.1. NCBI lineage: Bacteria > Pseudomonadati > Pseudomonadota > Alphaproteobacteria > Rhodobacterales > Paracoccaceae > Paracoccus > Paracoccus sp. SCN 68-21. Next base: position 104,345 of record NZ_MEES01000002.1, read on the forward strand.
AGCGCCATAGAACGGCCAGATCGTGCGCATGGCCTGCCAGATGCTGATGCGCCCGACCGCACAGCCGACGAACAGCACCGCGCCCACCGGCGGCGTGCACAGGCCGATCCCCAGGTTGAGAATCAGGATCACCCCGAAATGCACCGGGTCAACGCCGAATGCCGTGGCGACGGGCAGGAAGATCGGCGTGGTGATGACGATCAGCGGCGACATGTCCATGAACGTCCCCAGGATCAGCAGGATGATGTTCATCAGCAACAGGATCACCAGCGGATTGTTCGACACGCTTTGCAGCAGCTCGACCAGTTGCGTCGGCACCCGCAGATAGGCCAGCAGCCAGCCGAAACAGGCCGCGCAGCCGATCACCAGCAGCACCATGGCGGTGGTGCGCACGGCGCCCTTGGTTGCCTCGACGAACTCGCGGAACGGCAGGGTGCGATAGACCAGCGCGGTGATCAGCAGCGCATAGACGACCGCGATATTGCTGCTTTCAGACGCGGTGAAGATGCCCGAGCGTACGCCGCCGAAAATGATCCCGATCAGGATCAGTCCGGGCAGCGCCGAGACGAACAGCACGCCCAGCATCCGCAATCCGGGGAATGGCTCGGTCGGATAGCCCTTTTTGCGCGCGACCCACCAGGCGGTGACCATCAGCGACAGCGCCAGAACCAGCCCCGGAATGATGCCGGCGGTGAACAGGTCAGCGATCGACAGCCGTCCTCCAGCGGCGATGGAATAGATGATCATGTTGTGGCTGGGCGGGATCATCAGCGCGATGATCGAGCTGACAACGGTGATGTTGACCGCGTAATCCACGTCATAGCCGCGCGCCTTCATCTGCGGGACCATCAGCCCGCCGATCGCGCTGGCATCGGCGGCGGCCGAGCCGGAAATGCCGCCGAACATGATCGAGGCGGTGATGTTGACCTGCCCCAGCCCGCCGCGCATATGCCCGACCAGCGCGCCCGCCAGCGCGATCAGCCGCCGGGCGATGTCGCCCCGCACCATCAGATCGCCCGCAAAGATGAAGAACGGAATCGCCATCAGCGCAAAGACCGAGATGCCGCTGTTCAGGCGCTGGAACACCACCACCGGCGGCAGTCCCAGATAAAGGACGGTCAGAAAGCTGGCGGCACCCAGACAGAACGCCACCGGCGTGCCTATCAGCAACAGCACGACGAAGCTGCCGAACAGAACCCACAATTCCATGACTTATTTCCCCTTGCGGGCGTCTGGCGCCCCTGCGTCCAGAACCGCATCCGCGGCTCCTGCGTGCCCCGTGCCGTCAACCGTGCCGTCGGCGGCGTCATCCATGTCGCCAAAGCGCATCGTCTTCAGCCCCGCCGCGCGCCGCAGAAGACGCTCGACCGAGAACAGAATCAGCAACACGCCCCCGCCGATCAGCGGCGCGAAATCCCACAACCGCGAGATGCCAAGCCCCGGAACCACGCCGACCGATGCCCGCGCGGCCAGCTGCCAGCCGAACCACGCCATGCCAAACCCAAAGCCCGTGACGACCACGTCCGACAGTGCGTGAAACCACGGCCTCCAGCTGGCGGGCACGACCATCAGGCCGACATCGAAGGACAGGTGATACCCTTCCTTCACGCCGACCGCCGCGCCGATGAAGATGAACCAGCCCATCAGCATCACCGCCGCCGGTTCCGCCCAGAACAGGCTGGTCCCCATCACATAGCGAAAAAACACCTGCGCAAAGACAAAAACGGTCATCAGGACCAGCCCTGTCCCCGCAAGCCACAGCCCCGCCTGCGCCACAGCGCCGGTCAATCGGGCCAGTCCGATCATCGTGTCGCGCATCGCGCCCCCCAGAGGAAAAAGCGGCCGCCCCTGTCGGGGCGGCCCACATCATTATTCCGTCGCGCGGATCCGCTCGACCAGATCCTGAGACTCGGCCGAGGTCGCATATTTCTCGTAGACCGGGGCCATGGCGTCGATAAAGGGTTGCTTGTCGATCTCGCGCACGATTTCGGCCCCCGCCGCGACCACGGTTTCCTCGGACGCGGCCTCGGCATCGGCCCATAGCTGGCGCTGCGTGGCGGAAGAGTTCACCGCAGCCTCGCGCAGGACGGCCTGATCCTCGGGGGTCAGCCGGTCCCAGCTGGTCTTGGACACCGCGACCAGTTCGGGCACCATCAGATGCTCGTCCAGGGTGTAGTATTTCGCAACCTCGGCATGGCCCGAGCTGTCATAGCTGGGAAAGTTGTTTTCCGCGCCATCGATCACGCCGGTCTGGATGGCGGAATAGACCTCGCCATAAGGCATCGGCGTCGCGTTGGCGCCCAGTGCGGTCATCATGTCCACGAACACGTCGTTCTGGATGACCCGGAACTTCATCCCGGCCAGATCCTCCAGGCTGTTGATCGGCTTTTGCGAGTTGTAAAAGCTGCGCGCGCCGCCATCGTAATAGGCCAGCACGACCAGGTCGCGTTCCTCGAAGGCCGCGCCGATCTCATCGCCGATGGGACCGTCCATCACCGCGTGCATGTGATCCACGTTGCGGAACAGATAGGGCAGCGAGAAGGTCTGCGTGACCGGCACGATGTCGTTGAACGTGCCAAAGGATGCGCGGACCATATCGATGACGCCGAACTGGGTCTGTTCGATCGTGTCACGCTCCTCGCCCAGCTGGGCCGAGGGGAAGACCTCGATGCAGACGCGGCCGTCGGTCTTTTCGCGGACCTCCTCGGCCATGGCCTTGACGCCCTCGACCGTCGGATAGCCATCGGGATGCGTGTCCGAGGACCGCAGCGTGACCTCGCAGGCGGCGGCAAAGCTGGCCGAGGCCAGCAGGGCGGCGAACGTGGTTGTCAGGAACTTCATCTTATCCTCCCAGATATGAACGCTCAGAGTTTGTAGGCCCGTTTCGCCAGGCCATGGGTCAGGTCGCGCGCGACCTCGGGCGCCTCGTCTTCCGCAAGGCGTCCCGTGGCGACAAGCGTCGCCAGATAGCTGCAATCCACCCGCCGGGCGACGTCATGGCGCGCCGGGATGGAGCAGAAGGCGCGGGTGTCGTCGTTGAACCCCACCGTGTTGTAAAAGCCCGCAGTTTCCGTCGTCATCTCGCGGAACCGGCGCATTCCTTCGGGGCTGTCATGGAACCACCAGGCGGGGCCAAGGCGCAGGCAGGGCCAGACGCCGGCCAGCGGCGCCAGTTCGCGCGCGTAAGCCGTCTCGTCCAGGGTGAACAGGATCACCGTCAGGCGCGGGTCCATGCCGACCGCATTCAGCAGCGGGCGCAGCGCCGCGACGTAATCGGTGCGTCCCGGAATGTCGAAGCCCTTGTCGCGCCCGAACATGGCCAGCACGTCATCCGAATGGTTGCGCCGCGATCCGGGGTGGATCTGCATGACCAGCCCGTCCTCCAGGCTCATCCGCGCCATCTCGGTCAGCATGTGGCCGCGGAATGCGTCGGCCTCATCGGCGCTGCACCGGCCGCGCAAAGCCTTTTCGAACAGCGCCGCCGCCTCGGCCTGCGGCAGATCCTCGGTCCTGGCGCTGGCATGGCCATGATCGCTGGAAGTCGCGCCGAGCTGGATGAAGAACGCACGCCGCGCCCGGTGCGCATCCAGATAGCCCGCCCAGGTCGTCGTATCGAACCCCGTCTGCTGGCCCATCAGGGCGACGTTGTCGGCGAAACCCGCCATCTCGGGGTCGATTACGCCGTCGGGGCGATAGGCGGTGATGACCCTGCCCTGCCAGCCGCTGTCGGCGATCATCTTGTGCCAGCGCAGATCGTCGGTCGCGGCCTCCGTCGTGGCGATGGCCGCAATGTTGAACTGCTCGAACAGGGCGCGGGGGCGGAATTCCGGGCGGGCCAGGCAGTCGGCGATGTGGTCGTAATACCAGTCGGCCGTCGCCTCCGACAGGCGGCGGTCGATACCGAAGACATGCTGGAACGAATGATCCAGCCACAGCCGCGACGGCGTGCCCCGCAGCAGAGAATAGTGCCGGGCGAACAGCCGCCAGATGGTGCGCCCGTCCGTTTCGGTCGGGCCGCCATCGACGCGCGGCACGCCCAGATCGCTCAGCGCGACCCCCTGAGAGCACAGCATCCGAAAGACGTAATGGTCGGGCGTCACGAACAGCTGCGCGGGGTCGGGAAAAGGCCGATCCTCGGCGAACCAGCGGGGGTCGGTATGGCCATGCGGGGACAGGATCGGCAGGTCGCGCACGCCGTCATACAGCGCCCGCGCCAGATCGCGGCTGCGCGGGTCGGTGGGGAACAGCCGGTCTCCGTCCAGCAAGGCCATGCGATCCTCCTCCGACTCACTTGCCATGTCGCTAGTCGTCTAATATGCTAGTTTACAGGATGCGTCAATAAAGGTGCGGACATGCCTGTGCTGGAACCCGACAGCCTGCCCCCGATGGAGGATCTGCGCCCACGCTCGGTCACCGACCAGATCTTCGAGGCGCTGTATGCGCGGGTCGTGAACCTGACCCTGCCCCCCGGCGCCAAGCTGTCCGAGGCCGAGGTGGCCGCCCAGATGGGCGTGTCGCGCCAGCCCGTGCGGGACGCGTTCTATCGGCTGTCGCAGCTGGGCTTCATCCAGATCCGCCCGCAGCGGGCGACCACCGTGACGCCCATCTCGACCGAGGCGGTGATGCAGGCCTATTTCGTGCGCAGCGCGCTGGAGGAGGCCACGATGCGCGAGGCCGCCCTGCGCCTGCAACCCGCCGATTGGGACAGCCTGGACCGCCTGATCGAGCTGCAGGAGGCCGCCAGCCACGCAGACCGCCGCGCCGATTTCCACGCGCTGGACGACCAGTTCCACCGCGGCATCTGCGCCGCCGCGGGTAAGGAGTTCGTCTGGAACCTGGTCCGCGACAACAAGGGGCACATGGACCGGGCACGGTTCCTGTCGCTGTCCTATGGCAGCTCGACCGCTTGGATCGAGCATCGCACCATCCTGGCGGCCCTGCGCGCGCGCGACCCGGACGCTGCCGCCGCCGCCGTGCGCGACCATCTTAGCCATATCGAACATATCTTGGACCGACTGCGAATCGACCGGCCCGGCATCCTGGGCTAGGCCCTTTCCGGGACGACCCTCCGGCGGTCTTTCCCGCCAATTCGCACGGCACGCTGCGCAAGTTTTCGCTGGCTGACCATGGTCAGGCAACTCGCTGATTGCACGACAGGAATAAGTTGCATAGGACGCAAATACACGTTAACCGTGTTTATGTGAAACGAGCAGTTTAGTTATTGGTTGCCTCTTTCGCAGGCGAGGTCGAAAAGAAACCAGGGCCTAGTCCGCGTTTTTCCTGACAATCGTCATAATCGGTGCACAAAATATCCCGTAAGGAACCACAGACTGAAACGCCGCCAGTCAGGCCGCTTGAAAGACTAGACGGTTTTGTGCATGAAAACTAACTAAATTACTTGGGTAAGATGCCAACATCGCTTCCATAACCTGCGCATCGCGCAAAGCAACATCAAATCAACCATGGCTGGATACCAAATGACGGCGGGTGCCAATCGATTCTCTTTGCTTGCGGACACTGATCTGGACGATTCGTTCCGGCAGCTTCTGCCCCCGCATCTTCAGGTCGTTGCCGCTCCGACAGATGGTCTGGACAACGCGCTGGTCGCCGAGACGGCCGGGACCTGGCTGGCCGCTCTGGTCGATTTCGCGAACCGTGCCACCTGGCGCGAACGCCTGACCGCCAGCGGCATGGCCAATGTCCCCATCATCGCCGTCGACCGGGACGCCCCCGAGCGGCTGAGCCAGGACCTGCTGGAGTTGCTCAGCGCCCGCCTTGGCCGCTATCAGCAGGCCATGGGCGAGACGCGGGCGGCGGCAGCCTTGCTGCGCCGTGAGAACCTGTCGGACAAAACCCGGTTCCGCGAGATCGAGAGCTTTCTCTATACCCTGGGCAACCCGCAGGTTGCACAGACGCTCAGCTGGCAACCCTCGGGCCTGATCCGCAGGATCGAGGGCGACGCCACCATCATCCAGAAGCTGCCCATCAACGCCGTCAGCATCTCGGTGGTGGATCTGTGGCTGCCCGAACTGCCGCGCAATCGCGACCTTGGCCTGACGGTGTCGATCATCGATGCCGGCGGCGTCGCGCATGAGCTGACCGAGGCCTATGCCGGTCAGGAGACGCAGACGGGCTGGGTGCGGTTCACCCTGGCCAAGCCGCTTGGCGGGGATGCCCGCAACTGCATGCTGATGCTGCGTTATGCGGGCCGCGCGTCGGTCGCCATCGGGATGGGCCCGCGCGCACCCGACCCGCGCTTTTCCGCCAAGGGCGAAGGGATGGAGGGCGACGAGGTCATGGCGCTCCGCGTGTGGAAGGCCGTGGCGGGGGCGGCGATTCCGGACGAGCCGATGATCCTGCAGGCCGCCCGCAACGACCAGAGCCACGCCCGCTTCCTGTCGCCAGGCGCCCTGCCGGCGCCCGAGCTGTTCTCCAAACCCGCCTCGGCCACCGATTACGTGACGGTGGATTACTGGGCCGCCGAGGACGCGGTCATGGTCCACCCGTCGCGCTTTGGCCCGGTTTGTGCGGTACTGCGCGACGTCTGGCTGCCGCAGCTGACGCATCTGACGGCGGTGGTCAACGTGGGCCATCCGCTGGCGCCCAGCCTGAACCTGGCGGTGGGCGTCGCCCCGGCCGGAACGGTCGGCCGCGACGGCATCTGGCAAAGCCATATGGGCTGGTGGGTCCACGGCCTTCCGGCGCATGGCTGGGCACAGGCGCATTGCGTCCCCCCCGAGGCGATCGCGGACCGGGTGGACATCTTCCTGGCCGTGTCACTGACCCATGACGTGCCCAACGACCTGGGTTGGGGCCTGTTCCGGGGCCTGCGCGTGGTGACCGGCGTGCCGCTGGACGACCAGGATGAGTAAGCCGCCCCGCCCGCCCCATGTCACGGTCGTGATCCCGGCCAAGGGCCATCCCGTGCTGCTGGACGATGCGATCGCCTCGGTCCACCGCGAACTGCAGCATGGCGCGATCCGTCGCCTGGTGGTGATCGACGACGGCTGCGAGCATCCCGAGACCCGCGATGCGCTGGCCGGGTGGCAGGACCTGATGGGCAACCGGCTCAAGGTGCTGCACACCGAGAATGGCGGCCTCAGCCGGGCGCGCAACCGCGGCATCGCGGTGGCGTTGGAGCTGGACCCGGCGCTGGACGCGATCTTCCTGCTGGATGCCGACAACATGCTGGCCAAGGGCGCCGGCATGGTGATGAGCCGCCTGCTGGGCGCCTGGCGCGATGTCGACTGGTTCTATCCCGATTTCGATTTCTTCGGGCAGAACGGCCATTACATGACCGAGGCGCATTTCGACCTCCTGCTGCAGGCCGAGGCGAACCTGTGCGACGCGGGCAGCCTGATCCGCCGCCGCGTGCTGGACGCCGGGGTCCGCTTTGACGAGACCATGCGCCAAGGATACGAGGATTGGGACTTCTGGCTGCAGGCGGCGCGCCACGGCTTTACCGGGCGCGCAGCGCAGCAGCCGCTGCTGCATTACCGCAAGCGCCCGGCCAGCATGCTGAGCAATTCCCACCAGCTGGACGCGAACCTGCGCCAGTATCTGCGGCGCAAGCATGACTGGCTGTACAACCTGCCCCGGCTGCTGTCGCTGGAGGCCGAGCATTACCCTCGCTTTGCCCTGATCGAGGGCGAGGCGCGCGCCGTGTCCCTGTTCCTGGACCCCGCCGCACGCAAGCCCTCGGACTGGCGCGGGCTGGAGCGCATGGTCATGGCCCATATGGCCGATCCGCATGCCAACCATGCCCCGGCCTATTTCATCTTCATGCGCGACGGCGTGGCCGATCACCTGACCAAGGCGCGGTTGATGCACGGGTTCCTGTGGAACTGCGAACGCCGGGTCGAGCGGGGCGGCAACGATCTGGAACTGTTCTTTCTGGACCGCGCCACCGACAACCGGCTGACCCTGCGCAGCGATTGCGGCAACCCGGAACGGCCCGCCGACGCCATCTGCCTGTCGCTTGCCGTGCTGCAGCGCATGCTGCGCGAGCCGGACGAGGATTGGATGCGGCAGCTGGACCGCCTGCCCATCCCCTGCCCCGCCGACAGCTGGACGCTGTCCAGCCCCGACTGGCTGCCCCAGGGCGCGGATGCGGCCGGGGCCGCGGACATCCTGCGCGCGGGGCTGCTGGCGCTGGCGCGCAGCCCCTGGCGGGCGGCGCTGCAGCACGATTGGTGCTGGCGCAAGCCCGGTGGCGCCATCGCGCGCGACCGCACCGCCCAGATCCCCCGCGGCGTGGTCGAGGGGGGCATCACCCTTCCGCTGCTCAAGACCGGGGACCGGCATGACGTCGGCATCGTCCTGCCCATCTTCAGCCTGGGCGGCGTCGAGAAGGTCGCCGCCAACCTAGCGCGGGAGCTGAAGGCCGCAGGCTATCGGATGCATCTCTTCGTGGTCAGCGACGTCCCCATCGAGGCCGAGCCCTGGACGCTGGAACCCTTTGCCACGATCAACTGCCTGCCCGATTCCGACGCCCTCGACTGGAACGGAGAGGAGTATCTGGGCACGGCCGAGACGACCTGGGGCGGCGGCATGCAGGCGGTCGACCTGCTGGGGCTGCTGGGGTCGATGGACGTGGTCATCAACGCCCATTCCGCGGCCCTGCACAAGGTGGCCGACCAGCTGCGCCGCCGCGGCGTGCTGATGATCGACCACGAGCACCTGCTGGAGACCAGCACCTATGGTCGCGGCTATGGCCCCCCGCATCTGGCCCTGGCCTACGAGCAGGCCTATGACCTGTTCCTGACCTGCTCCGAAACGCTGCGGACCTGGATGCATGCCAATGGCGTGCCCCGCGACAAGCTGATCACCGTGGTCAACGCGCCCGGCTATCCGATGGGCATGGCCGAACAGCGCTGCCTTGCAGGCTTTCGCAAGACCGCGCAGGCCCGACGGCCGCGCCTGCGCGTCCTCTATCTGGGGCGCCTGGACAAGCAGAAAGGCATCCGCAGGCTGGCCGCGATCTATGGCGCGCTGGCCGAGAAACTGCCCATGGCAGAGCTGCAGGTCGCCGGCAGCGCCGTAGTCGAGGTCGAGAACGACCCCCATGTCTGGCCCGCCCGGACCCGGTTCCTGGGCCCGATCCGCGGCCCCGATGCGCTGACGCAGCTGCTGATGCAGACCGACATCATGCTGCTGCCGTCGCATTTCGAGGGGCTGCCCCTGTCCGTGCTGGAGGCGCAGCGCTGCGGCGTGACCGTCATCGCCGCCGAAACCGACGCCATGCACGAGGCGATCCGCGACGGAGAGACCGGGTTTATCGTCCCGCAGGACCAGTGCGAAAGCGCGATGATCGAACGCGTCCTGGCGCTGGATGCCAACCGCGACCTGCTGGCCCGGATCAGCGCAACCACCGCCGGTCAGAGCCGGACCTGGAACCAGGCGACGCAGGAGCTGCGCGACTGGCTGGCCGGACGGCTGCCCCCCTTTCCCCGCGCGGCATCGCAGCTGCCCCGCGTTCTTCAAATGACGTGAACGGAGTTCGACCATGGTAACCATTTACGACAGCGCCGTCCGCAGCTTCGAGGCCGCGGCCGCCGTCCTCATGTCGCTGCAGAGCTGCCGCACCAACCTGGCGGCCGAGGCCGGACGGGCGCTGGACAACCGCCCCAAGGTGATCCTGTCCGCGGGCTACAACTCCCTGACATCCTCAGTGGGTATCTGCATGCCCGAGGACGCCCGCGCCGAATTCAGCCGCAGCGACGATGACGACGGGCTGGAGTTCCGCACCTCGGGGCTGAACTGGATGACGATCGAGGGGCTGGTCCCCGCCGAGATCGACGCCGCGACCTGCTATCTGGACGCGGCCGTGTCCTTTCCCGCGCCCACGGTGGCCGACGTGTTCCTGCGCGATTTCCTGGCCGATGGCGGTATCGCCGACAGCCTGCACCAGGAATGGGCACTCGGGGCAGACCGGGCCGCGGTCTGCAGCCTGCGCCTGCCCGCGCTGCGGTCGGGCGCGACCGCGCGGCGCATCATCATCCACCTGCGCCAGCCGCCCCTGCGTTTCGTGATCCGCAGCCTGTCGCTGACCATGGTCTGACTCTCCCGCAACCCCGACCACCCCTCCGGCAGCCGCAACGGGACGACATCGTGGACCTGAAACTGCATCTTGATTTCTGCTTCTCGATCAGCGCCGATCTGGTGCTGGCCGCAGGCTGGACGCCACGCGCCCAACCCGACATCGTGCTGCATGCGGGCCACGCCTCGCTGTCGCCCCTTGGCATCGTGCGGTTTGCGCGGCGCGACCTGCGCACGCTGAACCGCATGGGCTATCTGGCGCTGTTCGACCTGTCCAGCGAACCGGGCGCCGCCGACCCGTCCGAGGACCTGTTCCTGGGGCTGGGCAAGGAATACCTGCCCATCCGTCAGGACCGCCTGGCCACCGACCTCTCCAAGATGGTCGAGATCGGCGTGGACGAGATCTTCTTCAGCTATGTCCGCATGATCGCCCTGGGCACCCTGCCCGTCCCCGCCCCCCAGATCGCGCAGCGCGTGGTGAACCGCATCCTGGCCGCCCCCCGGTTGGACCACGAGACCCCGCACCATGCCCTCAACATCGACCGCGGCCTGGTCGGCCCCGACGGGCAGGGCATGGCCAAGGGCTGGTTCCTGCCCGCCACCGCCTCTGATCAGGGGCTGGCGGCGCTGGTCATCAACGACCGCCAGATCAGCCCCGCGCCGATGCTGCCCGGCTGCCTGCCCCGGCCCGACCTGCAGCCCTATGCCGGGCGTTATGCCTTTGGCGGGCGCGATGGCTGGGCGGCGGCGTTCCGGCTGCCCGCCGCCCCGTCCGGCCCGGTGCAGCTGGTGCTGCTGCTGCCCGACCAGCTGGCCCATTCCGGCATCGTCCAGCCGCTGGACCTGGTCGCACCCGACCAGATCGCCCATGCGGTCCTGGAGACCGCCCAAGGCATCGGCGACCGGACGCTGGCGGCGCAGCTGCACCGCGCCACCCTGCCCGCCCCGGACCAGGCCCCGCCCGCGCTGCCCGACGCGACCGATGCGCCCCCGGACGGCACGGTTCTGCTGGTGCTGGATCACGATCTGGACGATGTCGATCTGCGCGACGTGCTGCGCCGGGTGACGGCGGCGCATGACGGCACGGTGCTGGTGCATCTGCTGCGCCCCATGCTGACCGAGGCGCTGCAGCAGGCCCTGCTGGGCGCCAGCCGCGAGGCCGCCTGCGACCTGCGCCTGTCGGGATGCGCGATGACGCCGCCCGACCCGGCCGACCATCCCGGACAGGTGGTCTTTGCCCGCAGCTCGATCCTGTTCCACGTCGATCCCGCGCCCCTGCTGGCGCCGGGCACAGCGCCGCTGGCCGTCACCGTGCTGGACCCGATGGCCGCGCTGCCGGGCGGGTCCGACCACACCGCGTTGACGGACCGCCTGGTGGACGGTCGCCTGCCCTTTGCCTGCGCGGGGCCCGGCGCGGTGGTGCTGGCGCCCTTTGCGCACCCCACCGCCTATCTGACCGCCGAGGCGGTGCTGCGTGATCTGGCCGCCCGCCTGTTGTCCGCAGGCACGGCCAGCCTGGTCGCGGCCCCCGCGCAGGGCTTTCTGGCCGGCAATCGCGGCCCCTACTGCCAGAGCCTGATCGACGGTGTCGGCTGGCATGATTTCGACGGCCTTTCGGCCCGCCTGCTGACCGAGGCCGCATGACCCGCATCGTGATCGTATCCCATTCCCACCCCGCCCTGCGCTATGGCGGAGGAGAGGTCGCGGCCCACCGTCAGTTCCAGCACCTGCTGGCGCAGGGCCATGACGTGTATTTCGTCGGCTCGACCATCGGCCCCGAGGACGGCGCCCGGTTCTTTGGCCCCGGACAGCGCGTCCTGGGGTTTTCGGACCGCGATTTCTGCATGCGCGGCATGGGCATGGACAGCTTTTCGATGGAGCATCCGCGCGTCGAGGACGAGGACTGGACCCTGGACTTCCTCTCGACCCTGCAGGGGGACGTCTATCATTTTCACCATTTTTGGAACATCGGCGCGGGCACCATCCGCCGCCTGCGGGGCCGGTTTCCGCAGGCCCAGATGATCTGCACCCTGCACGAGATGACGGCGATCTGCGCCAATCACGGCCAGATGGTCAAGACATCCGGAGAGCTGTGCCACGCCGCCTCGGACGTGGCCTGCGCCGCCTGCCTGCGCCGCTCACCCGTCGATTTCGCGCTGCGCCGCGCGCGCATGGCCGAGATGCTGGACCTGTTCGACGTGCTGCTGTCGCCCAGCCAGTTCCTGGCGGACCGGTTCCTGGACTGGGGCATCGCCCCCGGCCGCATCGCCGTGATCGAGAACGGGCTGGACCACGCGGCCCCGCCCCCGGTCGCAACGCCCGCGACGCTGCAGGCGCGCAGCCGCCGCTTTGCGTTCTTCGGGCAGGCCACCCCGACCAAGGGCCTGGACGTGCTGGTCCGCGCCGCCGAGGAGATCGAGGCCCAGGCAGACCCCCTGTCGGCCCCGATCACCCTGGAGGTCTATGGCGTCACCGCGGAAACATTCGCCGCCCTGTGGCCCGGCCTGTCGCCACCCGCCTGGATGCAGTTCAAGGGCCGCTATCGCCCGCAGGACTGCGTGTCGATCATGGCCCGCTTTGGCTGGATCATCATCCCCTCGGTCTGGTGGGAGAACTCACCCGTGGTGATCCAGGAGGCGCGCGCGGCAGGCACGCCGATGATCGCCTCCGACATCGGCGGCATGGCCGAAAAGACCGCGGGCTGGGGCATCCAGTTCCCCGTGGGCGACGCCCCCGCCCTGGCTGCCGCGATGCTGTCGGTCCACGACCGCCCCGACATTCTGGCCGACCACATCGCCCTGATCCAGCCGCCGCTGGATCTGGCCGGGTTCGACCGCGAATGGCGCCGGGCCTGCGGTCACGAACCCGCACCGCCCGCCGTGACCGCGCCACCCCTGTTTCATCGGAAAGGAAAGACCAGATGAGAATCGGACTGCTATGGGAGAGCCCCGATTGCGGCATGTATGCCACGTCGGATTTCGACACGCTGTATCGCAAGATCGGCCACAACAACGGCAACCTGGCCTTTGTCCATGCCGTGCGCACCCAGATCGAGGGAGAGATCCTGCATTTCCCTTGGCACACGCAGGCCGCGGTCCTGAACGAACGCTGCGACGTGGTGGTCATTCCCTGCGCCAACCAACTGGGCAAGCATACCGACCTGGGCGGGCTGGCCAAGCTGCTCAAGGGCGTCACGCGGCCGGTCGTGGCCATCGGCCTGGGCGCGCAGGCCCGCGAATTCGGCGCGGATGTCGAGCTGTCCGAGGGCACCCGCGCCTGGCTGGATGAGCTGATCGAGAACGGCCGCCGCCACGGCATCCAGAACATCTATACCCGCGGGCCCTACACCACCGAACAGATCCGCAAGCTGACCGGCGCCGAGACGCAGGCAGGCGGCTGTCCGTCGCATTTCATGAACCCCAACCCCGATCTGGGCATGCGGATCGCGACCCAATGGGCCACCAACCCCCTGCCCCGCCGCATCGCGGTCGCCGGCGGTCACGAAAGCTGGCGCGACACGCGCAAGATCGAACAGCAGCTGATCGGGCTGATGATGGATCCGCAATTCCCCGGCTGCTACATCGTGCAGTCGATGGGCGCGATGATCCGCATCTCTCGCGGCGACTTCGACAAGATCGAGCCCGACAAGCTGGACCGCATCCACAAGCACACCGTCCCCCACTATACCGCCGACGAATTCCGGCAATGGGCGCTGAACTACGCGCGCTCCTACTATGACGTCACCGCGTGGATGGACGAGCTGCGCCGCCACGACCTGCTGATCGGGCCGCGCTTTCACGGCGCCCAGCTGGCCATCCAGGCCGAGCGTATGGCCTGCACCGTGACCATCGACACCCGGACCGAAGAGATGTGCCGCGAGACCGGCGTGCCCTTCCTGCGGGCGGCGGACCTGACCTTCCCGCTGACGCGCACGACGCTGAAGGAGGCGATCAAGTTCGACGGCGCGGCCTATGACAGCCACCGCGCCGGCAAGGCGGCCCGCTATGTGGCCTTCCTGCAGGCCGCGGGGCTGACGCCCAAGCCGTATCTGGCCACCTTGGCCGCGGGCCACACGCCCGAACCCGCCCCGGCGGCGCCCGAGCCGGTTCCCGCAACCGCATGACCCGATGCGGCGCCCCCGGCGGGCGCCGCATCCCTCCCGACATCGAAAAGGCGGACCGGTATGCAGCCTCTCAGGACCATCGCAATCGGCGGATCGAACACGGTGATGAAGCCCGGCTGGCTGACCGCCCTGCCCGGGGCGCTGGCCGCGCATGGCATCGCGATGGATCTGCAGGCCAACCTGGCCGTCGGCAACACCACGATCCAGATGGGCCTGATGAAGCTGCTGGAGAACCCTGACCTGCTGGCGGGGGCGGATCTGCTGATCATCGAATACACGCTGAACGACACGACGGTCTTTGCCCGCAGCGTCGCCACGTTCGAGGCCTGGACCCGGTCCTTCGAGGGGGCGATCCGCATCGCCCGGCAGGCCAATCCAGACATCATCGTGCTGCCGGTCATCCTGGCGGCACGGGCGGGGCAGCACCGCAATTCGATCAACGTGCTGCATGGCGGCGTCCATTACCTGGCGCATCACTATGACCTGCCGCTGGCGGATGTGAACACGGCGCTGGTGCAACGGTTCGGCCGGGACGTCCACGACATGCCGGGTGTCTATGGCGACGCCGCGCATTACCAGCGCCCTGTGCTGACGACGCTCTGCGCCGAGATCGTCGCCGACCGCCTGGCCGCCTGGCTGGCCGCCCGCAACCCGCGCCGCCCCCTGCCCGACCCGGTCGACCCGGAGAACCATCAGGCCGCGTCGGTCCTGCGCCCGCAGCCCGCCGCGCCGTCGCAGGCCCTGACCTTTCGCAACCACCTCTATTCCGAACAGGCCGTCGATCTGGGCCGCGCGACCCTGCACCTTGAGATCGAGGGCGGCGCGCTGCTGGCCGCGCGCTATGTCTGCACGCCCGACATCGCGCGCTGCTATCTGGGCATCGACGACGACTGGTTCGAACTGAACACGCTTCAACCCGGCATGGTGCAGCCGAAATACCGGTTCCTGGTGTCGATGCTGACCGCCCCCGTCCAGCCCCCCGAGGCAGGCGTGCGCCGCTATGCGCTGACCGGAATGCGACCCGACGCGACGCCCGCGATCCTGCGGCAGACCGGCACGCGGATGCCCGTCCGCCCCGAGGTCACGCTGCCGATTTGCGCGGTTCTGCATACCGGGCGCCTAATCTCGGCCGAGGTCCGCGAAGACGCGCCCCTGACCGCGCCGGACCGGGTGGCCGTCCCGGAACCCACGGCGGTCGCGCCATGACAGACGGGCCTGCGGGGCGCTATCCCGCCCTGCACGCGCCCAGCCAGGGCTATGTGTTCATCGTCACCTATGGGCGGTCCGGCTCGACGCTGACGCAGAGCCTGCTGAACGCCATTCCCGGCTATTGCATCCGCGGAGAGAACGGCAACCTGACCGCCCTGCTGGCGCGGGCCGCCGACCGGGTCCAGCACCATCCGATGTTCGCGCAGCGGCGTGCGGATGCCGCCCTGCCACCCGAAAAACGGCGCCCCTACCTGCGCCCGCTGCTGGGCCAGCCCTTCGACCCCTGGGCGGGGGCCGAGGCCGTGGACCCGCAGGCCTTTCGGCTGGCGCTGATGGATGCCTTTGTCGCGCAGGTGCTGCGCCCCGATCCGGGCTGCCGGGTCTGCGGCTTCAAGGAGATCCGCTTCCACGAGGACCCGGAGTTCTTTCCCACCCATTTGGCCGTGCTGCGCGACAGCTTTCCGCAGGCCCGGTTCCTGTTTCAGACGCGCCGTCACGACGCCGTCGCGCGATCAGGCTGGTGGGCCGATCAGCCGCGCGAACAGGTGCTGGCCGATCTGGCGCGCGCCGACGCCCTGTTTCGCGGTTTTGCCGCCGCGCATCCCGACCGCAGCCGGATCATCGCCTATGAGGGCTTTGCCCACGGCCCGGACTATCTGCGCCACATCTTCGATTTCCTGGGCGAACCCTTCGACCCGGATGCCGTGGCGGCGCTTCTGGCGCGCCAGCTGGGGCACTAGGCTCCCACATCGTTGATTTCATGCTTTTGGCGTGCTTCGGGCGTCGCGCCGAGACCTGCCTAAAGCGTTTCTGCAAAAACCGGAATCATGGGATTCCCAAAGGGGTCTGCTTGTGATTCATCCTCCCAGAAAGGATGAATCATGTCAGCAC